>JAISZQ010000228.1 GCA_031269165.1 Spirochaetaceae bacterium | reverse complement strand
CGCGGGGGTGGTTTTTGGCAAAAAAGAAAAGATATATGCTTTGGAGAAAGGCTTTTATGTGATTGAGCCGTCCGGGGAGACGTTCGACATCACCCAGCCTGAGGGCATATACCACCCCTCTGAATGGTAACGAGCAATCCAAGGGGCGTTCGTGGGGCGTGCTCTCTGGATTGCTTCGCCGCTTCGCGTCTCGCAATGACAACTCCCCCGTCATTGCGAGCAAGGCGCGGCAATCCAGCGGGAATGCCTCGTCTGGATTGCTTTCGCAACGGCAATTTGCCGTGGTTAAGCGTCTCACTGCGCCCCGATCAGTTCCATCTCGAAGACGAGCCATGTGTTGGGGGGAATCGCGCCGTTTCCGGCCCCGCGTTCGCCGTAGGCAGTTTCGGGCGGCAGAATGGCCGTGCGTTTTTCCCCGGCGCGCATATCGAGAAGCATCTCGTCCCAGCCGGAAATGACCTGGCCTTCTCCCACGGGCAGTTCAATCGGCCCGCCATGAACCTCCGAAGCGTCGAAAACGTCGCCCGAAAGGAACATTCCCCGGTAATGCACGGACACGGTTTCGCCCCGTTTGGGTTTCGCGCCCCGGCCCTCTTCCGTGATGACGTAGTGGATGCCGGACGCGGTCACTGTGGCGTTGGGCCATTCCTGCCGGACGGCGGCGAGATCGGCCTCGCGCTTGGCTTGCGCGGTGGCGGCGGCTTTGGCCTTCGATTCGGCCAAGAGCCGGTTAAACGCCGCTTGGTCGGCCGCATACTTTTGCGCGTCGGCCCCGTTCCGCATGATCGTTACCGATTGAATGCGGTCTCCCCGCCGGATCTTGCCGACGACATCCTGTCCCTCGACGACACGGCCAAATACGGTGTGCCTCCCGTCCAGCCACGGCGTCGCCGCCAGCGTGATGAAGAATTGACTCCCGTTGGTGCCCGGCCCCGCGTTTGCCATCGAGAGAACCCCCGGCCCGCTGTGGACAAGAGACGGCACAATCTCGTCGGGAAACTGATACCCCGGCCCACCCGTCCCGTTACCGAGCGGATCGCCGCCCTGAATCATAAAATCTTGGTCGTCCCCGTTTGTCTTGGAAATGACGCGGTGGAACGTGAGCCCGTCGTAAAACTTCTTGCCCTTCGCGGCATCCATTTTTCCTTCGGCCAGAGCGACAAAGTTGCACACCGTAAGCGGCGTGAGTTTGTCTTCCAATTTGATAACGATGTCTCCGCATCCGGTCGCAATCCGCGCGAAGAGTCCGTCGCCGTACTTCGCGTTACTCTGGGCCGAACAAGCATTTACGGTGATGATACTCAAAATCAAACACCAAAAGGTAATTCTTTTCATAGACCCATTGTGTCAAAAAAGTGAAACCCTGTCCACTGAGGCCGTGATATGCTGCTTTGGCCGGGGAAATCTTTCCACTGTCAACAACTTAAGCCAATGGAATATAAGAGTGGTCAACGAATCACACAGATTTTTAGTTTTTTGTCCGCGAATGTACGCGAATGTGCGCCATACATGGCGTTGCGAATACGCGCTGATGGGTATGTATTATTCGTATTTATTTGCGCCATTCGCGGACCAAAATTCTTAAGTTGTTGACAGGGGGAATCTTTCGGGCTATTGAATGTCTATCCCCAAAGTCGGAAGTTGCGGACGCAGGGCCTTGAGTCCATAATGGACCTCCATTATGGACAAACGCTCGTTACCCATTTTTATCCGTTTCGCAGTTTTTTCAAGATACGGTCGTCGGAACGCCAGTCCTTGACGGTCTTCACGCGAATATCGAGCTTGACCTTCCAGTCGAAGACGGCGTCGAGTTGCTTTTGGGCGGCTTCGCGGATCCGGCCCAGCATCGCGCCGCCTTTGCCGACAACCATGCCTTTTTGCGATTCGCGTTCGACACAGATGGCGGCGCGGACGTACAGGGTCTTGCCATCGTTTTTCAGCGCGATGTCCTCGATGTTGACGAAGATCGCGTGGGGCAGTTCTTCGCGAAGACGGGAGATGGCCGCGCCCCGGATAATCTCGGCGATGCGGAAGGGAACCTCCTGGTCGGTGTAGTATTCCGCCGGGTACCACGCCTCGCCCTCCGGGGCCTTCTCGAAAAGCAGGACGAGCAGCGCGTCCGTGTTCTGTTTTTGTAACGCCGACACCGTGAGGATGTGCTCAGGCCGGATGGCGGGCAGTTTCTCGCGGAGGAAGGCCGTTATCGGCGCGCCATCCGCCTTCGGCATATCGGCCTTGTTGATCGCGGCGATGGTCTTGTCATGCAGCGTGTCTTCGGGGAGGGCGGCAAGCGCGGCGGTGATCGCCTCCTCTTCCGGGCCCGGCTCGCGGCTTGCGTCCAGCACATAGAGGACCAGGTCGCTCTCGGCAAGCACCCGATCCGACGTCTTTGTGAGCCCCTTGTTGAACTTTTTGTCGCTGAGATGGCGGCCCGGCGTATCGACAAAGACAAGCTGGCCCGCCTCCCGATTGACGATGCCCCGGATCGCGTTGCGGGTGGTCTGCGGCACCGGACTCACGATAGCGACATTCCCGCCGCAGAAGAGGTTTACCAGCGTGGATTTCCCCACCGAGGGCCGCCCGATCACGGCGACAAACGCGGACTTTGCCGTTTTCTCTATTTTCTCCATTGCCTCTATTCTCTCCATTACCGGGGGAACCCGCCCATGCCACGCCCCGCGCCGCCCATGCGGGCCATCATATCGTTGGGCAGAACGCCCTTCTTGCTGAAACGGCTCATCTTTTTCATCATCGCGCGCATCTTTTCAAACTTTTTAAGGAGCCGCGACACCTCGGCGACCGACGTTCCCGAACCCCGCGCTATCCGCGTTCGCCGCGACGGGCCGATGATCAGGTGGTTGGCCCGCTCTTTTTTCGTCATCGAACTGATGATTACCTCGTGCGTCTTGAGGTCGGCCTTCTCGATGTCATCCTCGCTTAGTTGCCCCGCCATACCGGGCATCATGTCGATCACCGCCTTCATCGACCCCATCCTCTTCACCGCTTGCAACTGGAAAAAATAGTCCTCGAGCGTAAAGTTTTCTTTCTCCATCTTCCGCTGGAGGACGGCGGCCTCTTTCTCATCAATCACCTGCCGGGCCTTTTCGACAAGGGACACCACGTCGCCCATACCGAGGATGCGGCTCGCGGCGCGGTCGGGGTAGAACACGTCTAAGTCTTCCAGTTTTTCGCCAATCCCCGTGAACTTGAGCGGCTTCCCCGTGACGGTCTTGAGCGACAAAGCCGCCCCGCCGCGCGTGTCCGAGTCAAACTTCGTGAGAATCACGCCCGAGAGCCCAATCCGCTCGTCAAAGGTCTTGGCAATGTCCACGGCAGACTGCCCAGTCATCGCGTCCGACACGAAGAGCAACTCGTCCGGTTTTGCCGCCGCCTTGAGACGCTCCAACTCGGCCATCATCTCCGCGTCAAGGTGCAGACGGCCCGCCGTGTCCACGATAATCGTGTCAATCCCGTTCCGCTCCGCGAAAAACCGGGCGTTTTTGTAGACGGCAGCCGCATCCTTCGCCCCATCCTCCCGATAGACCGGCACCCCGGCCTTATCCCCAAGCACGGCAAGTTGTTCCGCCGCCGCCGGACGCACGAGATCGCAGGCAACGAGCAACGGCTTACGCCCCTCGTTCTTGAGCCTCAACGCGAGTTTCGCGCTTGTCGTCGTCTTTCCCGACCCCTGAAGCCCCAGCATGAGGATCACCGAAATCGTGTCCGGCCCCTTCAGCGCAAGCCCGGCCTTCTCGCCGCCCAGAAACGCGCAGAGTTTGTCGTGGACAATCTTCACAAACTGCTGCCCCGGGTCGACCGCGCGGAGCACCTTCTCGCCCAGAGCCTCTTCCACCGTCTGATTGACAAAACGGCGCACAACCCGCAGGTTGACGTCGGCCTCAAGCAACGCCATCTTGATCTTTTCGACAGCCTCGTTGACGTTCTTCTCGGTGATACTGCCCTTGCCCTGCACAAACCGCAGCGCGTCCGAAACCGTATTGGTTAGCGTGTCAAACATTCTTTCCCCCCATCTCCCTTATTACGCATTTTTCCTCAGAACATATAAAATATAAGAGGGGGAAGTCTCCCCCTTCGCTCCAGACTTGCTCCGGGGCCAAGCTCAAACCAACGGTTTGAGCCCCCCTCCGCAATTCTTACGCTATCCCCCTCAGCGGGTGGCCCGCCCCCCGCAACGCCCCCCGGCTCCCAGGGGCTTCCCTTGGGCGCATCGTGAGGAGAACGGCCCTCGGCCCCCCTTCGGGGGGAGAGCACGAGCAAGCCCCCCGTCATTGCGAGCGGCCCTCCCGTCATTGCGAGCAAGCCCTCCGTCATTGCGAGCGGAGCGAAGCAATCCAGTGTGAATGCCTCCCTCGGCTGGATTGCTTCACCCTACGGGTTCGCAATGACAACTTTCTCCCATCCCCGGCCCCGCAGACGCACACGGATCGAGCGGGGTATAATCCGTGAAAATCCGCGTCAATCCGCGGACAAAATTTTTAAGTTGTGTCGTTCGTGAGGTTGCGAGCTCAAGACCCGCCGGTAAAAATCCCCGTCTTTACGTATTCCCTCCACCCCAGTATAATAGAAGACAATGAAAATTTCCACCCGTGGCCGATACGGCTTGAAACTCCTGCTCGATCTCGCCCAACGTTCCTCAGAGACTCACGCGACCCTTGCCAGCGTTGCCCAGCGGCAGGGCATCTCCGTCCGCTACCTCGAACAAGTCGCCATCCTGTTGCGGCGTAGCGGCATCATCCGCTCGGTAAAAGGCGCGCAAGGGGGCTACGCGCTTGCCCGGAAACCCGAAGACATCGTGCTCGGAGACGTGCTTCGCGGCCTCGAAGGGGATATGCTCATCATCGATCCCCCCCTCGGAAACGAGCCGGAAACCCGTCTGCAACGCTGTATCCGCGAGAACGTCTTCGACAAGATCAACGAACGTATTGCAGAAATCATCGACGGCGAAACGCTGGCCGACCTTGCGGGCATCATGCCGGCCGCCGATATGTATTTTATCTGACGGCCTTCTCTTGGGCGTTTGCCCGGAACGGAGGCGATAAAGGAGGCTTCTATGCCGTCAAACGTTTTTTCGGGGGTACGTGCCCCGTGGTTGCCGCTCTACGAAGAGTTGCGGGAGATGGCGCGGAAGACGCTCGACGTGTTTGAAGAACATGAGACGGCGAGCGCGATCGTCTGGCGAAAGAACTCCGCGTTTGCGGAAATCGGCGCAAAGAGAGCGGGCCTCGTGATCGCTTTTGCCCGCGAAGCCGTGTCCGACGAGATGAATCCGGTCAAGGTTGTACAAACTTCCAAGAACCGCGTCGTCCACTCCTACGCGGCAACCGATAACATGCATTTCCCGTGGTTTATCGAAAAAATCCGCGACGCCTACACACTCACCGGGCAACAGGAGCCCGCCGCGAAAAAGCCGCGCACGCATGACACCCCTCGTTCTGTGGACGAGTATATCGCGCTCTTCCCCGGCGACGTTCAAGCCATCCTGCAAAAAATTCGTCAAACCATCCGCGCCGCCGCGCCCCACGCCGAGGAAAAAATCGCGTGGCAGATGCCGACCTTCTCCCAAAACGGCAACCTCATCCACTTTGCCGCCGCCAAAACCCACATCGGCATCTATCCCGGTCCAGAGACAATCACCCATTTTGCCGACCGCCTCCGGGACTACCCACGATCCAAAGGCACCGTCCAGTTCCCCTTCGTCCGCCCCATCCCCTACGACCTCATCGCCGACATGACCGCATGGATCGCCAACCGCGATGCGCGGTGCGCGAATGGATAATGGAGAATTGAAAATGAATGGAATGAGGATTAACCGCGGATTGCGCGGATAAGAGGTGAAGTTGTCATTGCGAGCCGCGAAGCGGCGAAGCAATCAGGCGCCCCTTTGGGGCGAATGGATAATGGAGAATTGAAAATGGAGAATGAATGAGGATTAACCGCAGATTGCGCGGATTACGCGGATAAGAGCCTGTTCAAAATACCAGCAAAGGGGGGAAAGCCTTCCCCCTCGCTCCGGTCTTGCGCCCTCCGCTACCCCTTTCAGCAGGGGCCAGCCCCCGCAACGCCCCCGAATCACAGCGGAGGGTTGCGTCTCGCAGGGTTTTTGAACAGGCTCTTAGCAGCGAAGCAATCAGGTGCCCCTTTGGGGCGAATGGATAATGGAGAATTGAAAATGGAGAATGTCGTGTTTTGAAAACGGCGCGTTCCGTTCTTGTCATTGCGAGACGGCGGCAACGTAGTTGCTGTTACAACATAGTTGCTGTTAGCGGCGAAGCAATCCAGACCGGGGAGGCCCTCACCCTGGATTGCTTCGCTCGGCAATGTGCCGCTCGCTCGCAATGACGGGGAACCGCAGATTAACACGGATCGAGCGGGGTATAATCCGTGAAAATCCGCGTCAATCCGCGGACAAAAATGCTTCCCTTGTTGCGGTAATAGCCGTTTTTTCGTTAAATTTGCCTACTTGAAATTTTTTCTTGATGTGATATACTTATAGTATGCTTTTAACACGGGCGCTAAAACGAGACTATGCCATTCGCGGCTACGCGGCTACGCGGCTACGCGGCTACGCGGCTACGCGGCTACGCG
>JAISZQ010000227.1 GCA_031269165.1 Spirochaetaceae bacterium | reverse complement strand
TACCCAGCAGTGCGTATTCGCGTACATTCGCGGACAAAAAAACTAAAAATCTGTGTAATCCGTTGACCACTCTTATATTCCCTTTGCTTAAGTTGTTGACAGTGGGAGACTTCCCCCTCCTCATATATATAGTACGAAAGCGTCGCTTTGCTGTTGACAAACGGTCAAAATGGGGGTCTAATGGTACGTGGAGATGGATATGTATGATGTGATTATCATTGGCGGCGGGCCGGGCGGGTATCTTGCGGGAGAGCGGTTGGGGCACGCGAAAAAGAAGGCGCTTCTGGTCGAAGAGGCGCACGTGGGCGGGACGTGTCTCAATGTGGGGTGTGTGCCGACGAAGACGTTGCTCCATGCGGCGAAGCTCTTTGTTCACGCGAAGGAGGCGGCGCGGTTTGGGGTGACGGCTTCCGGTGTCGCGTATGACTGGGCGAAGATTCAGGCGTGGAAGGCCGAAGTGGTGGAAAAACTGCGCGCGGGGATCGCGGCTCAGGAAAAGCGGCTGGGGGTCGAGGTGGTGAGCGGCCGGGGGGAGATTCTGGCGCGTCCGTCCGGTTCGGTTCCGGCACGGGTCGGGGTTATCGGGGCGGACGGCAAGCGGGCCGAGTATGAGGCGCGGGCGGTGCTGGTCTCGACGGGTTCCGCGCCGTTTGTGCCGCCAATTCCGGGGGCGAAGGACAATCTGCGGGTGGTGGACTCGACGGGGCTGCTTTCGATACCCGCGGTGCCGCGAAGGCTCGTGGTTATCGGCGGCGGGGTCATCGGGGTCGAGTTTGCCGGGCTCTTTTCGAGTCTGGGGACGGAGGTCGCCGTCATCGAGATGATGGACGAGATCATTCCGTTTATGGACAAGGAGATTGCCCCGCTCTACCGGAAGGCGATGCCGGGTGTGGAGTTCAGGCTCGGTTGCAAGGTCGATAAAATTGACGGCGGTACGGTGTACTTCACGGGCAAAAACGGCAAGCAGGAGGCCAAAGAGGGCGATGTCGTTCTCATGGCGGTGGGCCGCCGTCCCGTGTTGCAGGGCTGGGGAACCGAGGCCGCCGGGGTGGGCGTTACCGCGAAGGGCGTTACCGTTGACGGGCGTATGCGGACGAATATTCCCGGCATCTGGGCCGCAGGTGACGTTACGGGCTTGAGTCTGCTTGCCCATTCCGCCTACCGCATGGCCGAAGTCGCCGTTGCCGATATGCTCCGCTTTCTTAACGGACCCGGCGGGCTCAATGGCACAAAAGCGCCGAACAATGTGTGGCGGAGCAGTGCCGTTCCATGGGCGGTTTACGGGTTGCCCGAAGCGGCGGGCGTGGGGATGACCGAACAGGAGGCCGCCGCGAAAGGCGTCGCCGTTCTCAAGGCGAGTGTCCCGCTGGTTTACTCGGGGCGTTTTGTCGCGGAGAACACGTTTGCCGCGCCCGGCGTGATCAAAGTCATCGCGTCTGCCCAGACCCGCGCCATGCTCGGCGTTCACGCGCTCGGCGCGTATTCCTCCGAGTTCATCTGGGGCGCGGCGGCGCTCATCGAGAACGAGTTGCGTGTTGAGGACGTGAAGGAGTTGATCTTCCCGCATCCAACGGTGGGCGAACTGATACGGGACGCGGTGTGGATGCTGTAGGGGAAGTCGCCGTTCGCGCGCCGTTAAGCAAATGGAATAATAAGAATGGTCCACGGATTGTGCCAGATTACGCAGATTTAAGGGATAAGAGGTGAGGGTGTTATTGCGAGTGGGCGAAGCAATCCAGGGAGAACGCCCCTCGTCTGGATTGCTTCGCCGCTTTGCGTCTCGCAATGACGGATCTGCCACGAGCCACGCGAACCAACACGAACGCCCTCCGTCATTGCGAGTGGGGTATAATCCGTGAAAATCCGCGTCAATCCGCGGACAAAATTCTTAAGTTGTTGACAGGGGGAGACTTGCCCTTGTTTGAAATCGGAATTGCGGTCTCTCTCCGCTGAATAGGTGCCAAAATTGAAAAAAATGAAAAAATTTTCGGTTTTTTTGCCGTTTTTTCGCTCTATATCTTGACTAAATCTATCGTTTTCATATAATATAATGCCCAACAACTTAATAGGAATTTTTATAGGAGGATTCCATGAAAGAAACGAAGAAAACAGTATGCTTGTTTTTGGTACTTGCGGCTTTTTCCACCGCTCTCTGGGCTGGCGGCAAAAAGAATGAGGAACCGGCTCCCGCCGCGCAACAACCGTCGGGACCGGTCTTGTCGGGCAAAAAGGTCATCGTGGCGGATGCGAACTCCACCCATCACCTCAACCTTTACGTTGCCTACGAGAAGGGGCTTTTCGCCAAGCGGGGGCTGGAAGTGGAGATTCAGCAGACCAGTTCAGGCGTGGCGGCAGTGGTCGGCGGGGAAGCGGACATCGTGTTCAATTGCCCCACCGGGGTCATCACGCCCATCGCCAAGGGGCAAAACATCACGATCATCAGCCAAGTGAAGGTTCCTTGTACGTCGGTGCTGGTCGTGCCGGTCAACGCTCCGATCCACAACCCCCCGGACGTGAAGGGTCTGCAAATCGCCGGGCTTTCCACCACCTGCTGCGCGGTTATTGCCATCAGGAATTCGCTCAGGACCCAGTACAACACCGAGTTTGAGCTGGTAACCTTGGCTCCGGGGGCGGCGTTGGCGGCTCTGGAAGCGGGCAGTGTCCGGGGCGCGATCCTCGAAGAGCCCTTTGTGGCGGAAGCCCTGCTCCTCAAGGACTCAAGTGGTCAGCCTAAGTACAAAACCCTCTTCGACGGCCATTCCGACGCCAATGGGGATGGGAAGACCGACGCGAATCTCGCCGGGGAAAACCCGCCCTGCCGCACGATCAACGCCAACACGAATTTCCTCGCGACCCGCTTGGACGACGCGACGGTGTTCATCGAGGCCATCGAGGAGGCGGATAAGATCATCCTTGCCAACCCGGCCGCGAGCGACATCGTGGACATCGCCCAGAAGTACGTGACGGTATCCCGACAGGCGATCATCAACAGCAATCCCAAGCTCGGCTTTACCATCAAACTGGACACTGCCGGACTGAAGGGCTATGCCGACGCGCTGGTTGCCCAGGGAACCATTGACCGGAACCCCGGGGACGCTCTCTTCGCGCCCCAATTCAAAGGGATCACCTGGTAAAAAAATCGGGGGATGAACGAGATTCATCCCCCGATTGTTATAGTGCCGTTTGGTAGCGCTATCCACGCCGACAGCCGCCCATAGGCGGTGCGCGATCGGCACATCGACACGTTATCTATAAGGGCCTGTTCAAAAACCCTGCGGGACGCAAGCCGCCGCTGTGATTCGGTCGCGGGCTTTGCCCGCTTCTGGAGTTTCGGGCGGGGCGGGCAAACAGTAGTTTGCCTTCGCCCCACTTTCCCGAAACTCCACGACTGAA
>JAISZQ010000207.1 GCA_031269165.1 Spirochaetaceae bacterium | reverse complement strand
TCAAAATCTCCTCAAAGTCTGTTTAAAAACCCAGCAAAAGGGGGAAAGCCTTCCCCCTCGCTCCGGTCTACGCCCTACGCTACCCCCTTCAACGGGGGTCAGACCCCCGTAACGCCCCCATCCCACGTTTCAGTCATGGAGTTTCGAAACAAGCGGGGCGTAGACAAACGTGTTTGCCCGCCCCGCCCGAAACTCCAGAAGCGGGCAAAGCCCGCGACCGAATCACAGCGGAGGGTTGCATCCTACTATTCTTACGCTGCTGACGGCGGCTATCGCTGCCCCCGGAACGCGCGCCAACTGATGCCATAGTGGTGGAGGCGCAACCCCATCTGGCGTTCCGTGATGCCCAGCCGCGCCGCCGCTTGGGACATATTGCCTTCGGTGATTTTGAGGGCCTCGATGATCATCTCTTTTTCGACGCGGGAAAGGGCCGATTCGAGGGTGGCGCCGGGCTCGGTGTTGGTGGAACGGGCAGTCTGGAGGCTGGGCGGCAGATGGTAGGAGTGGATGACCATGTCGGTGGTGAGGATGACGGCGCGTTCGATGCAGTTTTCGAGTTCGCGGACGTTGCCGGGCCAGGAGTAACTGGTGAGCAAATCAATGGCCATCGAGGAGATGCGCTTGATCAGCTTGTCGTTCTTTTGGGCGTATTTTTCGGTAAAATGGTCGGCGAGGAGCACGATGTCGCTCTTTCGCTCGCAGAGCGGCGGGATGACGAGGGGAAACACGTTGAGGCGGTAGAACAAGTCCTCGCGGAAACGTCCCGCTTTCATCTCGTCTTCGAGGTTCTTGTTCGTCGCGGCGATCACCCGCACGTCAACCTTCACCGTGTCACTGCCGCCGACCCGCTCAATCTCCCGCTCCTGCAAGACCCGCAGCAACTTCACCTGTACCTGCGGCGGCAACTCACCGATTTCATCCAGAAAGAGCGTTCCCGTATGCGCCGCCTCAAACTTGCCGACGTGTCTGCTCGACGCGCCGGTAAACGCCCCTTTCTCGTGGCCGAAAAGTTCGCTCTCGATGATCGACTCAGGCAGAGCCGCGCAGTTGATCTTGATAAAAGGGTTGTCCGCCCGGCGCGAGAGCCGCTTGATCTCGGCGGCGATAAGTTCCTTCCCCGTGCCGCTATCCCCGATGACCAGCACCGTCGCCTCGCTCGGCGCAACCTGCTTTACCATCTGGTAGAGGTCCCGCATCGCGCTGGATGTCCCGATGATCCGGCTCCCTTCCCCGATCACGCCGCCGGGGGCCTCCTCGTTGCCGCTTTCCCCACCCGGCGCCTTGCCCCGGTCCGGCGGAAGACGCTGGAAATCGCGCAAACTCCGGTAATTTCCCTCGGCGGCCTCCATTTTCCACTGCTCTTCCAATATCCGTTCCCGCAATTTGGCCGAATCCGCGATAATCGCCGACACCTTTTCCAGAAACCCCCGGTCCGCAGCCCGAACCGCGTCCGCATCGTCCCCGGCAATATGCCGCTCCGCGCTCAGCGTCCCGATGACCGCCCCACCGGAACGAATCGGCACACAATAGTACGTCTTCCCGGCCATATCCCTTTGCGTCCGGTTCTTCGCGCGGTTCAGAAACCGCCCCTCCTGCGACAGATCGCTCACCGTAATCGGCAAGCCCGTCTCAAACACTCGCCCGACAAGACCCTCGCCCAGCCGGTAAATCCCCCGCTCTTTCTCTTCCGCCGAAAGCCCGTCCGCCTCCTCGATCTTGAGCAGCCCCGTCTCCCGGTCAAGCAACGTCACCATCCCCCAGGACAGCCCCGCCCGCATCTCCAGAATCCCCAGCATCGGCGCAAGAGCGTTGCGCAACTCAACATGCTTGTCAAATGTCCGCGCAATCTCAAAAAGCGTCTCCAGTTCCCTGCGCTCTTCGCAGTCATCATCAGCCAGTCGTTCCACTATCATACGCCCATTGTACGACATTTTTGTCGTTTGGTGTACAAGAACGTGATAAAGGAATCAAAAAAGAACTATTTCGTACTGACATAGTGGTTCTGCTTCGCTTCTCGCAATGACAAGGCTCCCTCGTCGTTGCGGGCAAGCCCTTCGTCATTGCGGGGAAGCCCTTCGTCATTGCGAGCGGCTCCTTCGTCATTGCGAGCGAAGCGAAGCAATCCAGTGTGAACACCTTTCTCGTCTGGATTGCTTCACCAGCGGCAACTGTGTTGCCGCCGTCTCGCAATGACAACCTCACCTCTTATCCGCGTAATCCGCGCACCGCGCGCAATCCGTTGAGCGGCGGTTTTCCTGTTTTTACGGTTCCATGCCGGTATGAAGCGGTTCCGTACAGGTACAAAATAGCCGGGGACAGGCCCCCCGGCGGCATACCCCGGAGGGGTCTGACCCCACGCGCATAAAACAAGGGTCGCCCCGCTCTCACTCCCAAGCGGCCCTTATCTCTTCCCTAATCCTTCTTTATTATCTCATCCCAGCGGTCGTCGGTGTCGCTGTTCAGACCAACCGTCGACCCCGCCGTGGCGTCGCGCTTCTTGGTGATGTTGCCAGAGAGAGGGAAGAAATGGATCGCGGCGCTACTTGCATCCGTCGAGGTGTTTTTCTTGCCGGGGTCCTCATCGCCGCCATCCTTCGTCTTTGCCCCGTAAATCGTGCCGCCCGTCTTGATGAACGTGTTCCGGGCATACACGCCGCCGCCTTCCACGGCCGTATTGTGGATGATGGTCCCGTCGTTCATGGTGAACTTGCCGTTATCATAGAGATCCACGCCGCCGCCATACTTGCTGTAGTTACCCGTGAGACGCGCGCCGCTTTCCATGATCAGCGTGCCGTAATAAACCTGGATGAGGGAGGCGCGGTTGGTGGTGTTTGGAGTCCCCTCAAAGGTGATGTTCCGCAGCACGAGGGTAACGCCGTCCCCCACGGTGATGAGGGGTGTCGGATTCTTCTCCACCGTCACGTTCCACGCGATCGTCCGCCCTCCGCCGTCGATGGTCACCTTGTCGGGGCTGTTGGCGGAGTGTATGGGGTCGGCGGGGTTCCATTTGGTTTGGTCAGTAATGTAGTCTGATTTCGAAGATGTCGTATAAATTTGGTATTCGACGGTGCTGAGGACCAGCCCCTCTGCCGGGAGGTCTTTATCCGCCTCGCCCAGTTGCACCGGTTCCGGGTCCACCTTTTTATTCAACATAAGGGACACCTCGTCCTTGCCCACCGCCGCCCGGATCGCATCGATGACGCTGTCCCCCTTTCCCTCCTCCGTGGAAGCCCCGGAGAAGAAGTCGACGGTTGGTGGTTCCTCTGCGCCCTGCATCTTGACGAAATCTTCCAGAAAATCGCACCCCGTAAATCCCACGGCTATAATGCCGAGCGCGAACACCACAACCGCCACCGCAATACCACGAAAATCATTCTGCTTCATACCATATCTCCTTAAGAAAAAAATATATAACAA
>JAISZQ010000195.1 GCA_031269165.1 Spirochaetaceae bacterium | reverse complement strand
GCGGTCCTCCGCTACCCCCTCTGCGGGGACAAAACCATGCGGTGCATGGTGACCCACGCAAGCGTGGGTTTGGTGGGCGTACCTTAAGCAAACCGCAGGGTTTGCTCAGCGTCCACGGACGGACGCAGGACTGAAGCACACCGTAGGTGTGCCGCGCCCCGGCCCGGAAGCCCGAAGCAGGACGCTGAGGACTGTAGGGAGCCCCCGCAACGCCCCCGGTACAAATGTCTAGCGGTTCCGACACCTGTTTTGTAACCGCCTTGTTCAATGAACATATTGCCTTACTACATAATAATCTTTGCTGTTTGTTATATTCCTGCCCATTGAGTCTTCAAAATCCGCATAAGTCTTATAACCTAATTCTTTTGTTAATACTTCATTGTTTTTTACATAATACGGTACGCCTTTTTCATAAACTCCCCCTTATTCCAACAGAAATTACCGGCATTATTGCCGAAAGAAATAATTTTACACATCGTTTGTCTCCTCTGCTCTAAACATTCATAATCGCGCTACGGTACAGGTTCCCTTTTTTGGGTTATATCGTAAAACGCCTCATTTACTCACATACCCGTTCGCGTAATCAATCACGCAGCAATACCGAAATTCAGGATGCGTTTGAACAGAAACCCCGGTTTGGCTAAAAGCCGCGTTCATAATATTTTTCCGGTGCCCCCTTGACGGAACGCCGTCGTCAACCAAAAACTGCACGACAATATCCCTGCCGGTATTCGGCCCATACGCGCAATTTTCACCGGCGGTATTATAGCCACCATACCGTTTCATCCGCGTAAACGGATCGCTGCCGTCGCTGCCATCATGCCCCGTCCGCCCGGTTTTGCTTTGGTCGATCGCGTGGTCTTTTGCCGCAAGCCATATACCCTTTTCCGCAGATAAAACCCCGGCGCTTTTTGATTTTGATAACGCCGAAATACAAGCGTTGACGGCGGCGGCTCCTTCCTGAGTAACAATCGTAATGTGCCCAGGTTCCTCATAGTTTTTGCCGTTATAGTATTTGAGCGTAGGCTGAATGTAGCGTTCCGCGTATTTCTTGGGATTATTTCTTACCTTGTTCATTTCCAAAATAACGTCTTTTTCCACACCGGTAAGATAATCGGCATTTGCGGCCGTGTCCAGCGTTTCGATGTCCCAATGGGCGGAATCCGGATCGCCGCGTTTGTCCGGGTCATATTTTGCCCCCGCAAGCCCGCCGCCTGAACCATTCCCACCGCTTATGTTGCTTGCCGCCTCCGACAGGGATTTGCCCACTGAATCCAGCGAGGTTTTAAGAGACTCGCAAGAAGAGAACGCCAGCCCTAGCCCTAAAAATACAAAACCCAAAACCACAATTCGTTTTTGCATGATACCTCCATGTTATTTATCCAGTATAACTATGCAGTATTTTTTCCCTTTATATGAGTAGGGCGCAAGACGCTTGCCGCGAGTCCTTTTCGGCGTGTTTTTTACCACTTGATATAAAACGCCGTCAATGGTAAAAAAGGTCTTGTTCTCTTTCGCCCTGTTCGTAGCCACATTTACTACTTGCAAATTTGAGATGTCATTATGCTGCCTTTTATGCTTCTCGCTTCCGTTGGGATTTAACGGTTCTATATCCTCACGGTCCCACGCAGTGGAAGGCAGATTGCTTCCCTGCTTGAAATTACCAATATAGTGGTCTCTCCGTACCGTCTGCCCGGCAAAGTCTTTCCCCGAGTCTTTGTTTCCAAACTCGTTCACCCAAAATTCGTCATTTGTCATTGTGCAAGTCCCCGCTGTATTATACTCTGCTGATGGCGTAAATATTTAAAAATATTGCTATAATTTATTTGAAACCCAATGCCAAAAGAATAATGAAAAACCTCATAATCTTTTTTCGCATAATTCTCCACCTTGGAGTCTTGGTAAACCGGGTAACCTATATTAAACGGTACATATACCGCAAAAAAATTTGATAAGTGCCACGAAAGTATCAGCCCGGATTCTACATTGATGTACATGTATTCAAATTTTCTTTCCTCATCATGCTTAACCTCAAACTCGCTTCCGCGAATCAGACATCCGATTGGCAATATTATATCAAATACACGGCCGTTCACTAATTTGATGCCAAGATTCACCCCCACCCCTACGTTATCCGCAGTTTTCATCTGTACGTCTCTGCTATAACCCCACCCTTGATATTCGACTCTCTCAAACAGCATCATATCCGTCACTAGATTTATGGTGATAGATTCAAAGTCATATCCAAAGCAACTCGTTATGTTCATTCCGCTGGTAGTAAATTTGGGGTCCGAGTCTATTTTCTCGGAATTATAAAGACCACCGATGGCAATGAAGAAACCTTTATCCGTTCCTTTATTCTGCGCAAATACGTTTGACCCCATAATCAACAACCCACAAACAAAATAAATCTTTTTCATATATCCCCCTCGACTATCTGCCATGAATTTTATCATGTGTTTTCATGTGGACGATTTGAAGATTATCAAATGCGTCTGTACCGCCCTCGCTTTGGGGTATCTTATGGTGGACATCCCAGCCAAATTCCGAACCCTGCTGACCGTATGCGGCTTTATACATTAAACGGCCCTTACAATCACGCGCTTCCATTGCCTTGCCATAAACCTGATTCCAAAGTTTCATTGCATTTTCATGGTCTAACATAACTTGCTCCTATTCAAAAAAAATATATTTCCAATTCAAAAATTAACCCGCAAGCCCAACCCGGCGGAAAATGTCACAATATTCGTGTGTCCTTCTACACTATATTCTTTGCTGCCGGTATCAGCAAACACATAGTTTCCCTGTAGTACCATCTTATGGGTGTAGTTGCTTTCAAGCGGGTAGGCGGCGCGGGATATAACGCGCAGCTTCAAATGGTTGTTCAGGCGGATCGTGAAATCCAGCCCGGCGGTGACGGTGGTATACTCGTATATCCATTTCCGGTCAAAGGCGTGGCCGCTCTGGGTATACGACGGGTTCTTTTGGGTATATACCGTCTTGCTGAACACCAGTCCCAGCGGAAGGAGGAAATCAAAAGAGCGGGTGTCAATGATTTTGAACGCCGCTTCCATGCCGAATTTCCCGTTTGACGTATCAAGCGACTCCTCCACATACGTCACACCGTCAGCCCAATAGACATTACCGCTCAGAGGGAAGCCGAAATCCCCATACAGCCGGACGGTTACGCAGCCAAAATCATAGCCGCCGCCGATTTCAAGCAACAGAAACGTGGTCTCGATGCGCAATCCCTCAGGCGGATCTGCGTCTTCGTAATTTCCCAAAACACCGGCATCCAGAAAAAAACCATGCTGCCATTCCTCCCAATCAAACTCATCCCGATGAGCCGGGGGCGTTTTTGCGGCGGTTTGTGCCCATAGCGCGTTTGCCATGCCGAATAAAACCGCCAACACTGCCATACCGTTTTTTTTCATACTTTCTCCTTATCCTTATCGGCATACCCGCTTGACGCGAATTATGCTTATGAGCATTATCACTGCTCTATTATACACTATTAAAGCACACTGTCAAGTGGTTTGATATGCTTTTCAGCTTAGGATGTGGCTATGGGCTTTAGGGACAACTTAAAATCGGAACTTTCTTACAAGGGGATGCAGGTGAAAGAGCTTGCGGAAAAGTCCGGGGTGAACATTCACACGATCAACAACTATCTGAACGTGCGCGGCAGAATGCCCGGGGCCGATGCCGCTGTGAAGATAGCGCGCGCCCTGGATGTCTCTGTCGAACGGCTGGTGGACGGCAAGGACGCGGAGGAAACGGCTGTCGAGCCTGAAATGCGGCGGCACCTCCAAACGATGCGCTCGCTTGCCCCCGCCGACCGCGCGATGATCTACGCGCTGGCAGAAATGTTCGTGGATCGGGAAAGACGGGAGGCGCAGAGACAGCGGGTCAGCCGGGGGTTCCAACTTCTGCTGCATAAATGAATGTCTGGCAATGTTCCCTCTTTTTGACGGTCAAGCCTCCGCTTAAACCGCCCGGCGCGTCTCCTGCGGGCCTTTGGCCCGCACCAACCACGAACTCTCACGCACAAACACGTCTGTCATTGCGAGCCCGTCTGCTTTTTTTCATTTTTTCTCGATTGGCCCATCACAAGCGTCTCAAATATTCGCTTTGATTGTGTATCTTTGGCAATTAAGCCGCCCGGTAAGACATAAGGCATTCCAGCATTTCCGGTAGCCGTGCGGTTTGCCCACGCCAAATCGCCAATTGCTTCAAGCAGTTCTTCTGCCATCGTCTCTCATCCCGTTGTTTTATTAAATGAGGCTGTTTCAAAACTTCAGGTTTGGAACAGCCTCAACCGCGCATAAATACCATGCTCCGTATGTTATTTATGCATTGATCATGAGGTTATTTCTGCGCGGGCACCTCAGCAGGCTTTTTCCCGTTCAGCTTATAGCCAAACGCTATGGTGAATTTACCCCCGATTGCATCAGATCTTGCCTTAGCCCCACTAATTACGCTCCCGAAGAAATTTTGTATACCATCCCTTCTGTTTTTCCAGTCTTCGGTCATCAGCGGCACACCAAGTCCCGCCGTAAAGCGCAGGTACATTTTTTCGGTAAAATAGTGGTCAATCCCTACTCCCAAATCAATCCACATTTGATTCCAATCTTTTTTCTTGATGTCCCAGAGGGCATCTAAGTTGCTTGAATACCCGTAGTCCGACCCGATATTTATCCAATAACTCACCCCGCCCATAAAGGTAACGGTAGATTTGGTATTGAGCTTCCACGGATATTTTAACAACAGGCCAAAATCCAGATAGGATACTTTGATATCCTCGTAGGTTGACTCGAGATCAAGCGGATACCCAAAATCGGATTGCTTGTAATTTCCAGAAAACGCCTGGTAATAGCCTATATCAACTTCAAGATACTGGGCGTCAAAGAAGGCGTATACCCCCCAATCCGCCCAGTTATTGTTAATATAAGCCGTTTGGTAGCCAGACGCGGAAACAACCAACCCTTCCTTATAGGGCACGACGGATAGCCCGCCTCCCGCCGAGAGATTGAGTTTCGACAGGTCAAGCGCAAAGAGTCCCGCGCTTAACCCGGTCATTAAAAGAAAAAAAAGAATGCATCGCTTCATGTTGTCCTCCAAGTATTCCAGTCAAAACGTATTGTTTACCCTGTGGTTCTCCTACCATTAGTAACAACGTTTTCGTTATGCGTTGTCCTTCATGAAGACCTGGAATAAGTCCCCTGTCGCATAACGTTTTTCCTCATTTGTGTACGCGCATACCTTGTATACGCGCATACCTTGTATGCGTACGAATTCCGTATACCGAATGTCCGTCGGATGCGCCCCTCTCTTGAGCATCCCCATTTCCCGAAACCAGGGCCAAACCCCCTTTTCCGCAAATCTACGTCATACCTGCCTCCGCTCGCTTCGTCCCTCTCCCGATAACCGTTCCCGTTTGCAAAACCGTTTCAGGTAACCGTAAGGCGAAGAACGCGCTCCGTCTTCTCAAAACAATCGCACAAACCCTAACATTTCTCTGTTTCGGGGATACAAATATAATCAAACAAATTGCAAAAGGCAAATAATTTTTACTAAAAGGGAAAAAAACCGCTCGTGTTTTAGAACAGGCTTAGAGTCTGTTCAAAATCTCCTCAAAGTCTGTTTAAAAACCCAGCAAAAAGGGGGAAGTCTCCCCCTTCGCTCCGGTCTTCGCCCTCCGCTATCCCCGTCTACGGGGGTCAGACCCCCGAAGGCGACCCGCAGGGTTCGCCCCGCCCCCGAATCCCGACTTTCAGTCATGGAGTTTCGGAACAAGCGGGGCAAAGCCCCGCCCGAAACTCCAGAAGCGGGCAAAGCCCGCGACCGAATCACAGCGGAGGGTTGCATCCCGTGGGGTTTTTGAACAGGCTATTAGGGAAACGCTGATTAACGTGAAGGTCAGCGGCTGACAGTAGTCAGCTTGATATTACATGAAAGGAGCACTGATACGCCTGCGTAGCGGGGGCATTCTCGGTTGCATAAATCAGTGTTTCCTTCGGCTGAAGTCGGGCTCGAAGCCTTACGAAACTATGTTTTTAGAGGTTGCCGGGCAAACAAAGTTTGCGGGCAAGCGGAGCGTACCTTGTCAAAACGTGAGGTTTTGAAACAACGTCCGCCCTTTCGGGGCGAATTGAAAATGGATAATGATCGGAAGGGAACGCCCCATCTCCAAAACACGGCATTCTCCATTTTCAATTCTTCATTTTCCATTCGCGCAACGCGCGCCCTGCCCCTTCGGGGCGAATTGAAAATGATAAATGGATAATGGCGCGCGCTTCGCGCGAATTGAACAGGGATAATGAACCAAGAACCACACCAACAAATGCGTCATTGCGAGCAAGCCGCTCGTGAGAGCGGGCGAAGCAATCCAGAAGGCAACCCGAAGCGTTTGCCCGCCATCCCGTCTGGATTGCTTCACCAACGGTAAACTGCCCATGGCAAACTGCCGCGGCAGACTGCTACGGCAAACTGCTCATGGCAAACTGCCACGGCAACTATGTTGCCACGGCACCTCTGTTGCCGCACCTTCGCAATGACTTATCTCTTCCCTATCTCGATTCAAAAACCCACTTGCTAAACCGTTTTGCAATGTCCGCGCGGACTTCCGGCTCAAGTTTGCCGCACCCGGAAAAAGCCTCCCTGCCAATGGCGGTAACACTGTCCGGTATCATGACGGCGGCAAGGCCGGAGCACCCGAAAAAAGCCTCCCTGCCAATGGCGGTAACACTGTTTGGTATCGTGACGGCGGTAAGGCCTGAGCACCCGAAAAAAACCTCCCTGCCAATGGTGGTAACGCTGTTTGGTATCGTGACGGCGGTCAGGCCTGAGCACTTGTAAAAAGCCTTCTCGCCAATGGTGGTAACGCTGTTTGGTATCGTGACGGCGGTAAGGCCTGAGCACCCCTTAAAAGCCCGCTCGCCAATGGTGGCAACGCCGGCCGGTATCGTGACGGTGGAGAGGCTTATGCAGTAGGCAAAAGCCCACTCGCCAATGGCGGTAACGCTGTCCGGTATCGTGATGGCAGTAAGGCTTGAGCAGTCGCAAAAAGCGGACGCGGCAATGGCGGTAACGCCGGCCGGTATCGTGACGGTGGTCAGCCTGGCGCACCCGGAAAAAGCCTCCCTGCCAATGGTGGTAACGCTGTTCGGTATCGTGACGGCGGTAAGGCTTGAGCATCCGGAAAAAGCCCTCTTATAAATGGTGGTAACGCCGGCCGGTATCGTGACGGAGGAGAGGCTTGAACACCCGGAAAAAGCCCTCCTGCCAATGGCGGTAACGCCGGCCGGTATCGTAACGGCAGTAAGGCTTGAGCACCCGGAAAAAGCCTCCCTGTCAATCCCCCTAACGGGCTTCCCGCTTATGGTTGCGGGGATCACAACATCGCCGCCCTTCCCGTTGTAACCGGTAATCATGACCCCGCCGTCATCCGGCTCTGTTGTAAAGTCGGCTTCGGGACTTTGCGCGGCAAGCGGCTCATCCATAAATTGACTCATCATTTTTTTACTCCTTCATACGAAAAATATATCTCATACGAAAAAATATATCTACGGCTATTGGCCGCACATTCTGCGCGCGCTTCACGTGAATTGAAAATTGATAATGGAGGTTGTTCCAAAACCCAGCGAAAGGGGGAAAGTCTTCCCCCTCGCTTCGGGCTTGAGCCCTACGCTACCCCCTTCAACGGGGGTTTACCACCCCCGTAACGCCCCCGAATCACGGTGAGGAAAAAACCTCGTGGGGTTTTGGAACGGGCTC
>JAISZQ010000170.1 GCA_031269165.1 Spirochaetaceae bacterium | reverse complement strand
CCACGACCCGCGCCAGATCATGGACGCTTATACTCCTCATCGTTCCCTCCCGAAAAATCATGATGGATTAGTATATCATATCCTCCTTTCCTACGGAAAAGTAAACGCCGATGCCCTGGCAATCTACAAGACGCAATCGGACTTATCGGCGAAATACGAAAAAAGCTCAAAGTTCTGGCGGACGTTTACGCTGATAGCGGTTCCCTCGGCGGTACTCCTTAGCGGCGGCCTCGTGTGGGCCGTAACGCGGTAGCCGTCATTGCGAGCGAGCGGCAGTTTGCCGACGACGAAGCAATCCAGTGCGGGATGCATCCTCTGGATTGCTTCGCCCTGCGGGTTCGCAATGACGGCCATCTTCTTACCTAATCCCTGTTCCCTAAAAGAAAGGCCATTCCCGCAACCGCAAAGACAGCCCGCTACGTTCCTCTTGTCTTCATTTTCCATTTTCAATTCGCGCAACGCGCGTCCGATTGCTTCGCCAACGGCAACTATGTTGCCGCCGTCTCGCAATGACGATGCCCGCCGAAAAGAAAGGCCATCCCCGCAACCGCAACGACGGCCCGCTACGTTCCTCTTGTCTTCATTTTCAATTCTCCATTTTCCATTCGCGCACCGCGCACCCCGCCCTGCGGGGAATGGATAATTATAAATGGAAAATGGAAAATGATAGGAAGGGAACGCCCAGCGTTCAAAACACGACATTTTCCATTATCAATTCTCCATTTTCCATTCGCGCAACGCGCGTCCGATTGCTTCGCCAACGGCAACTATGTTGCCGCCGTCTCGCAATGACGATCCTCTCATTTTCTTAAACCTAATCCCTGTCCCCTATCAACGCCCCCGTCATTGCGAGCGGGCGGCAGTTTGCCGACGACGAAGCGATCCAGTCCATACTCCAGTATAGCGTGTTTTTCTGCCTCTGTCGGCTTAAGTTGTTGACAGTGGGAGACGCGGCAACCTGTTGCCGTTCCCCCTTTTTGCTGAGATTTTGAACAGGCTCTAAGAGTCGACGGGCGCGGTTCCCTTTGTCAACAAATGGGCCTCATCGCATTATGCCGATGAACAAAGGTATCCATGCCGTAACAACAACGAAGATAAGGATCATGCAACCGCGTGTCGTGAGGCGGTTCGGGCGGGAGTTGGCCGGGGCGGTTTCGGGGGGGTGAGCAACCGGGGGCGGGTCTGTGCTCAACGCGATCATCAGTCGGTCAATGTCGCCCATCCACTGTTTTCGGGTGATGGTCCGTCTCCGTTCCTGTATCAGCGCGAGCAAGCGGAACGACTCACCGATAAGCGCGCCAAAACTGCCGGGGAAGCGCAAATCCCGCCGGATTGCCGCCCGCGACAGCATGATGAGCCCTTCGAGCGTAACGGCCCGCTTCAGTCCCATCATCAACGCGCCTTCGGTTATCCTGAAAATCCCCCATGACGCGAGAACGTGCCCGTACGGAACGAGGAGGTTAAACGCGGTGATACCCAGGATGACGAGGAACGTGAGAAACGGGTTGTTTTTTTTGCCCGCAAGCCAGGCGAGAAACCAGAACAGAAAAAACTGGATTATTCTGCATCCGGTGTCGGGATTGAAAACCAGCGCGGGCATGACGCAAAGTCCGGCGATACAGAGGCTGCGGCTCGAAAAAAGCCGGTAGTACCCCATTTCCCGGGCGGCGCGAAACCGTTCCCCCTGTGCTTTCATCCCGGCGGTCTCAGGCATTCTTAAGGCTCCGGCTTTTGGACGTTCGGCCTCCGGCATCGGGAAGCATACCACTGTGACCGCCCGGCGAAAGACGCGCAGAACAGCCCCAGTACCAGCCCGGTAATCACGCCCGCTGCCAGAAAGGGAACGGCGATAAACCGGATGCTCGCGCCCAGAATGAAGACTTGAGCCAGCGCAAGTTGGGTCAGATTGGAAAGCAATCCCCCCGCGACCCCAATCCCGGCAAAACCGAGCAGTTTGGGGTCCACGAGGCGGCGGAGCAAAAACTGGAAAAAAGTGGAGAGGACGGTGCCCGCCAGGGAAAACAGAAAAACGTACGAGAAGAGCGACCCCGTAATCAGGGCCTGCCCGAAAATTTTAATGCCCACGAGGCGCGCGAAAACGGGAAAAGGCAGAATGTCCAGCGCAAGCATCAGGGGGAGGTTGGCGATACCGAGCCGCATGAAGGGCAGCGGTTTCGGGATGAGGTATTCTATCGAAGACAGGAACAAACAAAACGCCCCCAACAGCGCGGCCGTCTTTTTGACGTCGGTCTCGTCAAGCGGAGATACAAACGCTTGCATCATTATCGTGAGCGGGCCTTCCCGTTACCGTTGGTCATCTGTTTACGGTATCGTTTTGCGGCTTTTTTCTCAAGATGCTTTACGGTGGCCACCGGGCAGGGTCGTTTCCTTTTTTAACCGAGGCTGTTCCAAAACCCCACGGGACGCAAGCCTACGCTGTGATTCGGGGGCGTTACGGGGGTGTCCCCCGTTGAAGGGGGTAGCGTAGGGCTCAAGCCCGGAGCGAGGGGGAAGGCTTTCCCCCTTTTGTCCCTCTTTTGCTGAGATTTTGAACAGGCTCTTAAAGAGAACGACTATATCAGTACCAAACGGCACGATTCCCTCAAATGCGCCGATAGTATATACAGGGGCTCAAACAGTGTGGTATAAAAGGGGTAGGCCGCCTTATTTGATGAGGGGAGAAATGTTTCATTGAAAAAAAGATACTATATCCTGTTCTCGGTATTCTCGGTGTTGTTTCTTTCGCCGGTACGTTTTGAGCCGACGGATGAGGCGGCAACGGGGGAAGACATCAACGAGGCGGTATCGCCGTCCGTTACCCTGTGGTATGTGTCAAACGAGATGGGCCAGGCGTTGCGGAACGCTTATTCGTTTACCGCGTTGCGGGAAAAATACGCGCTTTCGGTGATGACGGTGGCCGGGGCGTTTGTTCCCGATGAATTCAGGGCCGACTATGACGCAGGCTGGAAGACTGAATGCCGCTCGCTCTACGAGGACGGGGAGTTGTTGCGGACCCAGTGGGTGTTTATTGATGAGAACGGCGTTACCCGGTTTGTCTCGGCCAAGTCGCCTGAGGGAGCGGGGTTTACGGAGAGTTACAACGAGCGGGGACTTTTGATGCGGGAGAGCCGTTTTGACGCGCCGGTTGACGCATCGGTTGCCGCGCCGGTTGCCGCGCCGACCGAGGAAGGGAACGAGGAGGGAGAACCGGCCGTCACGGAAGTGCCGCCGCTCGTCATCACCTATTCCTACCGGGAGGATTTCTTGACGGGGGCGCAGAGCGACGAGTGGGCGGATGTCTACCGCTATGCGCGGAATAACCAAATTCGGGTCATCGAGCGGACGTACCTTGAGACGAAGGCGCAGACGCGGGTGACGCTTCCCCGGACGATCAAAGATCTTTCTTTTAACGAGACGAACGGGGCGTTCTTTGTGAGTCCCGTCACCTCCTACTCAAGCGCGTTTCTCCAGGACGTGCTGCTGAACACCGGGACGAACACCGTGTATACGCTCGACGACAAGGGGCGGATTCTCACGGAGACGCGGCACGACGCGGAAGGCGAAATCAGCGGGACGCTCACCAACGTGTGGGACGAGAACCGGATCCGGTCGGTGGTCTGGGAAAGCGAGGGTGATACCCGGCGGGTCGATTATGCGTTTGATGAAGACGGGGAACGGGTAAACGAGAAGAACTACCGGAACGGGACGCTGGAACGGGAGGTGGTGGTCTCAGGCGGCGAAGAGATCGAGACGCTCTTCCTCCGGGGCGAGGCGGTCTTGCGGGCGGTCTGGCAGGACGGCAGGAAAATCGAGGAAAAATCGTTGCGGGTGACGGAACACGCGCCGGTTTCACGGAGGCGCAGTTCATGAAAAGCGGCGGATGGGCCGGACGAGCAGAATGGATCGGGTTTGTCGCCCGGCGGTATGTGCAAAAGCGGAAGCATTCAGGCGGCGGGACCTCGGCATCGTTTTTCTTGTCGGTGTGCGGGATAGCCGTGGGTGTTCTCGCGCTCACCGTGATTCTCGCCGTGATGAACGGGTTCCAAATGGGGTTCATCGAGAGTATTCTGGAGATTTCCTCCTACCATATCCGTGTTGCGCTTGACGGCCCGGAGCGGGCGGAAGAAGCGGCGGTCTTGATTGATAATGTGCGTTCCGTGAAGAGCGTCGTTCCCTACGAGGAGTTGCAGGGCATTATTCGGGGGCCGGGCACGGGGCGGCAGCAGGTCGCGGTGGTGCGGGCGTTGCCGGCGGACGCGCTTCTTATAGATCGGGGCATGGCGGAAAAACTGATCATAGAACGGGGCGCGTTCAATCTGCACGACCCCAGCGCGATTCTGCTCGGCGCGGAGGCGGCCTCCCGGCTGGGCGTACGGCTGGGCGAAACGGTAACGCTCCTGTCGTTGGCCGGGATTCTTCCCCAGGTTCCTGCGGCTCATGATAACGGGGAAAACGGAGACGAGGGCGGAACGCTTGACTCGTCGTTTGTCGTCCGGGGCATATTCCGGTCGGGCTTTTACGAGTACGACCTGGGCTGGGCCTTTATCGGGCGGGAACGGGCGCGGGAGATGGAAGGGGGCGGGAAAGTTATGCTCGGCGTCAAGATCGGCGACCGCTTTGCCGACCGGGAGGGAATCGCCCTCATCGAAAAAGCGCTTTCTGAGCACGGCATAAATGCGCAGGTTACCTCGTGGCGGGACTACAACAAGGCTTTTTTCGGGGCGCTCAGGACGGAAAAGTTGTTTATGTTTATCCTCGTGGGGCTCATTTTCATCGTGGTCGGCATTCAGATTTACCAGTCGCAACGGCGGCTCGTGCTGGAACGTTCCGATGAGATAGGGCTGTTACGCGCGGTCGGGGCCGGGGTGTTTGACGTTCGCTGTATCTTCGCGCTGGGCGGCCTCATCATCGGCGGCATCGGCGCGTTGACCGGCACCATCCTCGCCGTGCTTATCGCGCAAAACATCGCGGCCCTCTTCGGCGTGCTGGAAACCGTCGTGAACTTCGTCATCGAATTACTCTCAGGCGGGGGCCGATTTGCCGTGTTCTCTCCGACTATATTCTATATCAAGGACATTCCTTCGCGCCTCATCCCGCAGGAAGTGCTTGCCATCTTTCTGTTCGGGTTCGGCTCGGCGGTGCTTGCCGGGTGGTTTGCCTCGAAACGGGTAACGTCTATCAAACCGGCTGAGGTTCTGCGGTATGAGTAAGGCTATCCCTCTCAGGCCGAGGACAGGGTCCCGCAACCCACTGTCAACAACGTAAGCAAAGGGAATGTAAGAGTGGTCAACGGATTACACAGATTTTTAGTTTTTTTGTCCGCGAATGTCCGCGAATGTATGCGAATACGCATTGATGGGTATGTATTATTCGTATTTATTCGCGCCATTCGCGGACCAAAATTCTTAAGTTGTTGACAGGGGGAGACTTCCCATCTTTGGGTATTCTTAAGGAGAACGACTCTCTGTGCGTGGATTTTAGCCAAGAGGGGGAATCGAACCCCCGACCTGCGCATTACGAGTGCGCCGCTCTGCCGACTGAGCCATCTTGGCGGTAAGGGTATGCTACACCGGCATTGGATTTTGTGCAAGAGGGCGCGCGTTACGCGCAAAGAGCGGGGCCGGTTCAGGCGTTGATGCGCCGTGCCTCAAGATAGTAGCGTTTGTCGCGCGCTTCGCCCATCGAAAAACTCTTGCGGGGGAGCGGGCCGGTCTTGGCGATGGTGTCGAAAAGGCCCTTCTTTTCAAACGGCGGAAGGAGAAAGCCGGTTGCCGTGCCCTCTCTACAGAGCGCAAACAAGTCCTGTTCGCCGTGGATATAATCAAGCGTAAGGGCGGGATGGGCGGCGCGCACTTTTTCCAGTTCGGGGTCGAGTATGGCCGTGGCAAGGAGCGGCGAGGCGGCCTCGGCGAGGAGATAGCGGTTCCCCTGCATAACGCCAAAGCGGGTATGATTCCCCTTGGTCCGCACGAGAGCGGACAACGCGGCGTGGCTCGTGAGAGAACGTATCTTGAACGACGATAGGTCGATCGCGCCGCTTGGGTCAATCGTATTGGACGAAGGGCCAAGCAGCACCCGGTGAATCGGCTCGAAGCGCAAGGCGGGGCTGTAGATGTTGACGATTTCGACCAGGGCGTAACGGAGCGGGTTCTCCCTCGGGCCCTGTCCGGCAAGGCCGCCTGTGTGCCGGGTTTTATACTCTTCCCAGACCGCTTTGGCCGTTGCAAGGGAGTGGTTGCCGTCCCCCACCGCGAAGAGAAACGGTTCCGGGCTGCCATACCGTTCCGGCGACGACCGGGCGAGTGTCGCAAGCGTGGCCATCACTCGCGCCGGGTCCCGGACGAAACGGCCGCGCACCCGGCCTCCCCCCTGCATGAGTTCCGTGTCATAGGCAAACGGGCCGGTTCCCCCGGCGAGACTGCCAAACAGCGTGTCCGCCTCGTCGTCAATCAACAGCATGACGTGGGGCAGTTCCAGCGGCGCGGCGCGGCGGATCTCCATGCGCGGCGGCAGCCGTTCCTCAATCGTTCCTTCGCTTGCCCGGATGAGCGGCCTCGCCTCCGGTTTCCAGTCGTAGCACTCAAGATCGACGGCGGCGATCAGCCCTTGCCGCAACCCGCCCGTCGTTTCCCGCTCAACGTACACAAAACCGCTTTCGGGCGGCGCGAAAACACCGTTCGCAAGGTCCGAACGCATCGTCTCGTGGATTTGTCTGATGCGGGCCGCTTTGCCCCCATCCTCAAGATAGATTTCCGGAAAGACTAGGTTCAGCGTTGACGGCGCGTCCCCGGCAATCGCCGCCGTTTCTTCCCAGTATCGCCGATCCTGCGTCCATTGATCGCACGCGACAACCGCCCACTTGCACAAGTCGACGTGTTTCGCCGGAAGAATAACTTCGGGAACCACAACACCAGTCTCTTTCGTCTCGCCGCACACGTGAACCATACGCCATTATAAACCGGACAGACCGCCCATGCAAAGGGGCCTGTCCCCCGCACGAGGAAAGCCGCCCCGCCTAGTCGTAGTACTCGACGGCTGTGTCTTCATAAAAAACCTCACTATCAAGTTGTGTGTTTCTGGACAGATAGACAGCCTTCAACTGAGCGTTATCATTGAACGCATAGTAACCAACAGACTTAAGACTAGGAGGCAGAGAGAGCGATTGCAGGTTACAACCCTGAAAAGCATAGTCACCAATAAACTCAAGATTAGGGGGCAGAGAGATTACTTGCAAGTTGCCGCACGGATAAAAAGCACCATGGCCAATCTTCTTCAAACTTTCGGGAAACTCCACCCGCTCAAGTTTGCTATCACAAAAGGCTTCGGGCGCAATCTCAACCACAGGATGGCCGTCGATGGAATCGGGAATAACAAGGGTTGTTTCCGTGCCGGTATAGCCGATGATGACAATCCCCGTCGGGATCTTCATCCATTGCAGGCCGTCGGGCGACTTGGACGAGGTGGTGAAGATGGCCGTTTGGGCAGGGGGAGGCGTTGTTCCGCCAGCCCTCGGTTGCGCCGGGCTACTCCCCGGAGGGGCCGCGCCTTCGTAGATGCCGCGCACCTCGGGGGGAACAGGCACGCCGGAGAAAAACATAATCGTCTCGGCCAAGAGCCGCGCGGCGAGGAAGTAGTCGTCCCAGCCGAATTCATCATGATGGTGCTGAATGTCGTTCCACATGGCGTTGAGCAGTTCCATCCGGGCCAGCACTACCGCAGGGATAGTACCGTTCGGGTTCCGGTCTGATCGTGCCTGGCCGCGAATGTACTGCCACCCCTCGGCGTTGTCCACCGGAACCCATTGTCTGTTTTCTACCTTTCGGGACTTCCCTTTGATGTAGGGCAGCAACTTCCCCTGTATATCCCGGTATTTCTTTATCTTGTCCTCTTTCCTCCATGCGCCGCCATCATGGTGGGTGGAAAGCAATTCGGCATAAAACGCCCTGGCGTAACCTTCCGGCACAAAATTCATAAGCGCAACTCCTCTTTCAATGAAAGCCGCCGTACTTTCGTCCGTCGCGTCTAGCGAGCGGCTCAACGGCAATTGGTAACCGGTATCGCCTCGCTACGGCTCGACGTCCCCGCATCCTCGGCAACCTGTCACAACGGTCAGTATATCATAAACCAGTTGGTAAGGAAAGGTCTTGCTTTGGCGGAAAACCCCCGTCATTGCGAGGAGGCGGCAACATAGTTGCCGTTAGCGACGAAGCAATCCAGACGGGGAAGGCCCTCCACTGGATTGCTTCGCTACGCTCGCAATGACGAGAGGCATTCTCCCCCCGAAGGGGGGCCTGAGCCCGTTCACGGTGCGACACGCCCAAGGGAAGCCCCTGCGGGGCCGGGGCTGGGGGGCGTTGCGGGGGAACTCCCCCGCAGAGGGGGTAGCGTAAGACGCGAAGCGGCTGGAGCGAGGGGGAGACGCGGCAACTTGTTGCCGTTCCCCCTTTTTGCTGAGATGTCGTGGAGCGGTCAGGTCGCGCCAAAGAGGGAGAGGGAGCCGGTGCGCCATTCTTCCATCGCGTCGAGAACGAGTTGTTCGACTTCGTTCCAGTTGTCCGCGCGGGGGCCCGGCAAATCGCGGTTGGTCGAGTTGGTAAACACGATGGTGCGGCAACCGAGAGCGCGAAGGCCAAGGACGTTCGCGGGCGAATCGTCGATGTAAACGTGGGCACCCACCGCCCCCTTGTCCTTCATAAAACAGAGGTCCCAGTAAGGAATATCCCAGTTGTCAAGCCATTCCACCGTCTGCGTGATGGACGATTTGTGAGAATATTTGATAAACAGCCGATGCGTGATGATACGGATACGGATGCCGTGCGCGGAAAGTTTGCGGAGTACCGCCGGGGCGTCCTTCATCGGCTTCATGTCGCGGAAGAGGTTGCGCTGTGTTACGGCAAAACGGTGGAGGCGTTCATAGCCGCCATAAGGGGCGAGGTTCCATTCGTCCAGCCCGTAACCAACATCGGTGGTGAGACTTTCGAGCGGCTTGTCGAGCCATTCCGCCGCCGTTTTCCTGAGCATCTCATAGAAATCCCCCACCACGCCGTCGAGATCGACCCCTAAAATAAAACTTGAATTATCCACGATTTCGAATAGTATTGCCGAAAAAGCCGCGCCTTTGCAAGGGGGCGCCCCCGAGAGCCCATTCAAAAACCCTGCGGGACGCAAGCCGCCGCTGTGATTCGGGGGCGTTGCGGGGGTGGAAAACCCCCGCTGAGGGGGATAGCGGAGGACGGCTCAAACCATTGCGGGGTATACCCCGCAATGGTTTGAGCGGGCCGGAGCGAAGGGGGAGACTTCCCCTTTTTTGCCTCGAAGAAAATGAACCCAATGTGCGGTCCGCTCGCAATAATGACGGTGCCCTGTCTCCACCGCTTGCCTCCACCCCGGTTTTGAAGTAATATGGAGGAACGAGGGAAACGATGGTTTTTACCGATCTGAACGGTCCGTATTGACTGGCGGTTCCGGCCCGGCATAACGGGTTAATCCGGCACCCGTTTGACAGGCTAAACCGGTAAGGGGTAAAATGGTGAAGCGGTCTACCGATGACACTGATTACGCAAGGTGGACGTAAGAATGTGAAAATCCGCATAATCGGCGAACGCTTTGTTCGTTATGTATGGCTCATGATGAGAGGGGTAAACGAAGATGAAGAAACACGTTGTCGCTTTTATGGTATTCTTGTCGTTCTCAGGCGGGATGGTTTTTTCCGCCGGACAAGGGGGCAGTGCGGGCGGCGCGAGGCCCGTCACGATCAAGCTCGCGTCCCTCGTTCCTGAAACGTCTCCCTGGGGGGCGGCCTTGAACAAGATGGCGGGAAACGTCAAAGCGGAAACAAACGGGGCGGTGGACATCATCGTGTACCACGGCGGTGTCGCGGGTGGCGAGGCGGACGTGTTGCGGAAGCTGAAGGTGAACCAGATCCAGGCGGCGATTCTCACCTCGTTTGGGCTCAATGAAATCACGCCTGAGGTTCTCGCCCTCTCGTGTCCCTTCCTCATCCGTAGTGAAGCCGAACTTGACTATGTGCTGGAAAAATTAAAGCCGGTGCTGGAAGAGAATATCAACCGGTCGGGGTTCCAGACCATCGCCTGGTCGAAAGTCGGGTTTGTCAGCTTCTTCTCGAAGGTTCCGGCGCGTACTCCCGCTGAAATGAAGAAACTCAAAGTGGGAACCTCGGACACCGAGACGACCCTGCTTAACGTGTTCAAATCGATGGGCTATCAACTCGTACCCCAGTCAATGAATCAGGCTCTCATCGACCTGAACACGGATCGTGTGGAAGCCGTGTATCAGGAGCCGCTTTCGGCGGCTTCTTTCCAGTTGTTCGCCATTACAAAGTACATGATGAACTTCCCCATCGCGCCGTTTATGGGTGGCATCTTCATGAACCAGACCGCATGGCGGACCATTCCAGAACAGCACCAGAGGGTCGTCCTCAAACACGCCAAGGTGGCGGAAAAGGAAATCGAAACCCAGCTTGATGATCTGAGGAAAACCGCGATTGACATGATGGTACAGAACGGACTGGTAATCTATGATTTGACCCCGGAGGAACAAGCAATGTGGATAGCCGATGCCGAGGCGGGCGTTCCGCGTCTTGTCGGGTCGACGTTTGACGCGGATATATACCGCCGGGTCACGGAAATATTGAAAGAGTACCGTTCCCAAAAGTGATAACGGTGCAATGGTGATGGAGGCTGTTTCAAAACCCCCGGTTTTGGAAGGCACGTAAAGCGTGCCCGGCACGTTTTGCTGCCCAGCAATCTTTAAAAACGCAGTTTCATAAGGCTAAAGCCCTGCTTTAGCCCGGCTTTGGCGAAGGACCTGAGGCATCGGAAACTGCATCGCTTGAGCGCAGACGGTTAAAACGTGTTCGTGTTTTGAAACAGGTTCGATGCGTTAAAGCAAAAGGAGGAAAAGAAGTGAAAAAAATAGAACGCACGGTTAGTTATGGCGTTTTGGCACTCTTGGCCCTCATTCCGGTGCTTGAATGTGTGTTGCGCCTCGTCCTCCACATCGGAATTCCCAACGAGAACGTCATCGTAACACACCTGCTTCTCGTGCTGGGCCTCTTTTCCGGCATGAGTGCCGCAGGGGAAGAGCGGCATCTTGCTATCGGCATTATCCAGTATCTGAAAAACGAGAAGGTCGTACGGTATCTCAAGATCGTAACCGGCACGGTGTCCGTGTTTATTACCGTTATTATCGCGTGGACGGCGGCATCTTTCATTAAGACGGCGCTTTCCCCGGCAAAACCGGTACTGTCTTTCATACCCGACACGGTGTTTGCCCTGTCGATGCCCCTCGGCTACCTCGTGATCGCCGTCCGCTTCGCGCAGAAAACGCCGCTTTCGGGGATAAAGCGTGTCATCCCCTTCTCCGCGCTGGTTTTCGGCACGGCGGCTGCCTTTCCTTCGCTTTCCCGCCTCATCTGGGGATTCGACCTCCCGGAAGCCGCGTTCACGGTGAACCTCGCGCTCACCAACATCGCGTGGATGGTCAAGACACCGGGCGTTATCTTCCTTATCCTCTGCGCGCTGGCCGGAGCACCGCTCTTTACCGTCATCGGCGGCCTCTCGCTCCTCCTCATCCAGGGTTCCGGCGGTACGCTCGATGTCGTTGCAAACCAGATTTACACCGCGCTCACCGGAGAAAGCATCATTGCCATTCCGCTCTTCACGCTGACCGGCTTTTTCCTGTCGGAAAGCAAGGCCGGCCTCCGTCTCGTTGCAACGTTTCGCGCGTTTTTCTGTTGGATGCCCGGCGGCCTCATCATGCTGACGGTACTCATCTGCGCGTTCTTCACCTCGTTCACCGGCGCGTCCGGCGTCACGATTCTCGCGTTGGGCGGCATCCTCTTTTCGATCCTGATCGAAAGCTCGCGCTACGACGAAAAGTTCTCCATAGGCCTCCTTACCTCATCAGGCAGCATCGGCCTCCTCTTTCCGCCGTCGATCCCCATCCTGCTCGTCGCGACCGCCACCCAGACCAACGCATTGCACCTCTTTCTGGGCGGCATCATCCCCGGCGTCCTCCTCGCCGCATCGATGATCATCGCGGGCATCATGATCTCGCTCCGAACCAAGATCCCCCGCGAGCGATTCGTGCTCAAAAAAGCCGCCGCCACGCTCAAGACATCCGCCTTCGAGATCCTGCTCCCCGTACTGCTCGTCGGCGGCTATTTCTCAGGTATCTTGTCCACCGTGGAAATCGGCGCGGCCTCGGTGGTCTATGTTTTCATCGTCGAAGTCCTCATCCACAAAGACATCCCTCTCCGCAACGTGAAAAACGTCTTGGCCAAAACGATCCCCATCGTGGGCGGCGTCCTCTCGATCCTCGCGCTCGCCGCAGCCCTCTCCTACTACATCGTCGACACCCAAGCCCCGCAAAACTTCGCCCGCTGGATGCAAACCGCCGTCAGATCCCGCACCGCGTTCCTCCTGCTCCTCAACCTTGCCCTCCTCGTCGTGGGCTGTCTCGTCGACATCTTCAGCGCCATCCTCATCGTGCTCCCCCTCATTGCTCCCCTTGGCGCCGCTTATGGGCTTGACCCCGTCCACTTAGGCATCATCTTCCTCATCAACCTCGAAGCCGGATTCCTCACCCCGCCCGTCGGTCTCAACCTCTTCTTCGCCAGCTACCGCTTCAACAAACCCTTCGTGGACATCTGCCGCTATGTGTTCCCGTTTCTGCTCATCCAGCTCGCCGTCGTGTTGCTCGTTACGTTTGTGCCGTTCTTCTCGACATTTTTCAAGAACCTGTTGTGAGCAAAACCTGACCACAGCATAACCAACGGCCTATGACCCGCAACCTCACGAACCACCACGAATAAGGTGTCTCTCATCGAGGGTAGCGGGTCGCCGTTATCTCTTATCGCTCTTGTATGGTAATGGGTCGATGTGCCGGGTGAATCTTTGGCGACATTTGATAAGATAGCGTGTCGATATGCCGAGATAACGATACTGAATAGCGCGCCTCTGGACGGGTACTGTTTAGAGAGCAGCCGTCGGCGGGGAAGCAACACCGAATAGCACGCTTTTTTGGGCGGGTACTGTTGAGCAAGCGTGTCGATATGCCGGGTGAACACCACCTACAGGCGGCTGTGCTACCGGCGCAACGTGCTGTCTCAAGGCGGCGTGCTGCCACTTGATGCTGCCGTTTTGGGTAGCAATGCCGCCTTACGGTGGTGGTCACCCGGCCGGAACGACAATACCACAGAGCACGCCTCTTGGGGCGGGAACTGCTTAGCAAGCGGCAGTCGGCAGGGGTAGCCACACCAAACGGCACGCTTCTTTGGGCGGGTACCGTTTAGAGAGCGGCAATCGGTGGGGGTAGCCACACTAAACGGCACGCCTCTGGGCGGGGGCTGTTGAGCAAGCGGTTGCCGTCAGGGATAACAACACCAAGTAGCACGCCTTTTGGAGCGGGTACTGTTGAGCAAGCGTGTCGATATGCCGGGTGAACACCACCTACAGGCGGCTGTGCTACCGGCGCAACGTGCTGTCTCAAGACGACGTACTGCCGCAGACAGGTACTGACTAGGGTAGCAATGCCGCCTTACGATGGTGTTCACCCGGCCGGAACGACAATACCGAATAGCACGCCTCTTTGGGCGGGTACCGTTGAGCGGGCGGCAACCAACGGAGATAACAACACCACAGAGCACGCCCTTTGGGGCGGATACCGTTGAGCAAGCGGCAACCAACGAGGATAACAATACCGCAGAGCACGCTTCCTTTGGGCGGGTACTGTTTAGGAAGTTGCCCATCAGTCATTGCGAGGAGCGGAGCGACGAAGCAATCCAGAAGGGGCAACACCCCCGACACGTTGTTATTTGAGCCTGTTTCAATACACGAAAAGAGTTTTGACAGACTGTCGCCTTCGGCTATTGCCGTTTCTGGGGCTTGAAAACCCTTCGCCAAAGCCTTACAAAACTGCGTTTTTTAAAGGTTGCTGGGCAACCCTTGAGGTTTTGAAACAGCCTCATTTTACAAGGAGAAGCACTATAACTGCTTCCGGCCTGCCACTGACGACCGCCGCCCGTCAGGTTTACGCCACGTCTGTCGCCGAAAGCGGGAGACGTGTCATCGGCGTGAAGGGGAAATTGAGCCCAGTCGGCGGTTATTCCCCCGGCAGCGTGAATGAAGACGACAACCCTCACTTCTTCTTGAACGCCAGCGCAAAAGGGTTGTACATCGTGCCGTCGTCATCTTTCACGTTCTGCCGGGAGAAACCGCCGTCCGGTTTTCCGCCGCCCGTGCGGGGACTGTCCTTCTTCACCGTTACCTTCGCTTTGCCGGCACTATGCGACTGGCCGCCATGATTTCCCGCATGACCGCCGTCATTCCGCGCCATCTCGCCTTCACGACGTACCGCGCCGCCCGACTTGCGGGAGAGGGAGATGCGCCGTCGATCCGGGTCGAGGCTGACGATGTGGAACTCCAACACGTCGCCGGCCTTCACGAGATCAAGCGGGTTTTTCACGAATGTGTCGGACAGTTCGGAAATGTGGACGAGGGCGGTTTCCTTTATACCCAGATCGACAAACGCGCCA
>JAISZQ010000247.1 GCA_031269165.1 Spirochaetaceae bacterium | reverse complement strand
GCTTCGCAGGCGTGGCTGAACGGCAAGATAATGGTTGCTTTGTTAATCGAAGCCTTCATAGCGAAGGCTTCTTTTTCCCCCTGCAACCAGAACGAATACCAGGCGCAGTATATGGCGGGAAACGGCGTTCATTAATTTGGTACTGAGGGCAAATCTGGGTTTGCATATACTTGAAGATTACGAGCACATAGCAAAACGTCTTGAATGTGAAAAACGAAAGCGTGGAATACGGTACCAGATGTGCAATACTTGTTAAGTTAGTGCGTATTGGATCAGACCCCCGTAACGCCCCCGGATCACAGCGGAGGCTTGCGTCTCGCAGGGTTTTTGAACAGGCTTTTACGTTGTTGACAGCGGGAAGTCTCCCGCTATCGCTTATTGCAACGCCTCGTCGAAGTCCGCGATCAGGTCTTCCGCCGTTTCGAGGCCGCACGAGATGCGGATGAGGGTGTCCGTGATGCCGCGCTGTTCGCGTTCTGCCGGGGGCATCGCGGCGTGGCTCATCGTTACCGGGTAAGACGCGATCGTTTCGACACCGCCGAGGCTCACGGCGGGGGCAGCCAGTTTCGTTTTTTTGAGGAATTGACGCGCAAGGGCGGTCGTTTTCGTCTTGAACGAGAGCACCGCCCCGCCGCCGCATGATTGCCGGGCGTGAATCGCCGCGCCGGGGTGGGTTTCCAAGCCCGGATAGAAGACGGCGGCCACGTTGGGATGGGCGGAAAGCCACCGGGCGATTTTTCCGGCGGTCTGTTGCTCGGCGTCGAGGCGGACTTTCAGCGTCTTGATGCCGCGAATGGTGAGCCAGACGTCCCACGGGGCGGGCACCGCGCCGAAACCGTTTTGGACGGCGTAGACACGGCGGCCCAAGGATTCTGTCGCGGTAACGGCGAGACCGAGGATCACGTCGCTGTGGCCGCCCAAAAACTTGGTGGCCGAATGGACGACGATGTCCGCGCCGAGTTCCACGGGCCGCTGGAGGTACGGGGTGGCAAAGGTGTTGTCAACGATGGTGATAAGGCCGTGTTCCTGGGCAATCGCCGAGGCGGCGCGGATGTCGGTAATCTTGAGCAACGGGTTTGACGGCGATTCGAGGAAGAGCGCCTTCGTGTTCGGCTTGACCGCCGCCTTGATATTGTCAAGGTTTGTCGCGTCGACGAGCGTCACCTCCACGCCGAAACGCCGATAGAAGGTGTTGAGGATGCGCCATGTGCCACCGTAAATGTCCTCGCACGCGATAACGTGGTCTCCGGCGGCAAAGATCCCGAGAACAGAGGAGGTCGCCGCCATGCCGGATCCAAACGCGAAACCCCGCGCGCCTCCCTCAAGCCGGGCGATGATGTCCTCAAGCGCCTTTCGCGTCGGGTTACCGGAACGGGCGTAGTCGTACTCCCGATGGGCGTCTATGTCGGACTGGGCAAAGGTCGACGTCTGGATAACCGGAACCCCGATAGCCCCCGTCGTCTCTTCATAATCGTGCCCGTTATGAATGAGCAATGTTCCAAAATCCATGCATCCCATTCTAACAGAACCGCTTCGTTTGAAACAGCCCCGAACGGGATACGGTGAACCCTAAAAAAGGAGTGTTTTCGTAAAATAAACACGAACGGAATATAAAGGTTGCGGGCCAAAGACCCGTTGTGTTTATCTTTTATCGAATGTTTTAGTATAATCAATCGAGGCTGTTCCAAAATCTCAAGTTTTGGAACAGGCTCTATAATCAATCCACTAGTTTATTTGGCGTTTTTACCCTGTTGGCGCGTTTATGAAGGTGATCTATCCGTAGCCGTGGGTTTGGGGCAATAGCGGGCAGGATTTTCCCTCATATTGACAAGTCATAAAAAATAGAGTACATTTATTATGTGGAATACCTTGTCTGTATGCCGAAAAAGCGGGAAAAAACGCTTCGGGAAATGCCCGAGAACGCAAAACGGACGCTGTTCCATCTGGTGAATGATATTCGGGAAACCGGCCCGGTACGCCCCGAATATTCGAACTACAGCAAGCGGGGTAAGGAACGGTGCCATTGTCATCTTGCCTATGGCTGGGTCGCCGTCTGGCGGAATGAGAATAACTCTTATGTCGTGGAGGTTGAATATGTTGGCAGTCGTGAAAAAGCCCCCTATTGAGTTTACCGTTCGGGGAGAGATTCCCGGTAAATATCTTAAACTTCTGAAAGAAGATTTTGGCTCTGCCCTCTCTCTTTTTGAGGAGGGAGAAACCATGCCCGCAACGGAAATGGATTGGTACCGGAAAATGAAGGAAAAAGATACGCCCGGAGACACCCTCCGCTTTTACCGGACGCTGCATAAAATGACGCAGGACGCTCTTGCGGCACAGATCGGCGTAACCAGACAGCAGATTGCCAATAGGGAGCATAACGCAAAACCCATAAGCCGTAAAACCGCTTATCAATTGTCTGAAGTCTTTAGGATAAGTCCAGAACGATTTATCGGTAGTCGTGGTTGCTGTGGATAGCCTGTCGCGGCTATGTAAAAACGAAGTTTGGAGGTATATATGTCATTTTTTACCGGAACGATTTTTTCCGAGGCCCTGCACATGGACACTTCGGTGGGTGTGATCCTGCCCCAGGATTCCCGTTGCCATCGGCATCCCGGCGTACTGGGCGTTTTGCATGAGGGGATTGAGCCGCGTGAAAGACCCAAGACCCTCATCCTGCTTCACGGTCTTTCGGACAACTATTCGGTGTGGGGACACCGGACTTCAATTCTGCGTTACGCGGAAGAGTACGACATTGCCGTGATTATGCCGGAGGTTGAGCGGAGTTTTTACCATGACATGAAAAATGGTCCCGCCTACTTCACGTATATCAGCGAGGAGCTTCCCCGCCTTGCGGCGGCTCTGTTCAATGTTTCGGTAAGCCCCGAAGACCTCTACATCGCGGGTCTTTCTATGGGCGGGTACGGCACTTTTTACGCGGCTTTGACCCATCCGGAAAAATACGCCGGCGCGGGGTGTTTTTCCTCGGCCTGCGATATACGCCCCATCGTAGAGAGCGATGATTATATTGCTCTGGACTCGCTTGCCGGTCTTGACGGGGATCGGCGCGGTATTTTCGGCGAATCGCCCAAAGTGCCGGATTCCAGCGACCTCTTTTACCTTGTTACGGAAGCGGCGAAAAAGCCCAAAAAACCGGCAATCTTTATGACCTGCGGCACCGAGGATTTTGTCTACGAGAGCAATGTCAGACTGCGGGACCACATACAGGCAACCGGCGCGTTCAAGTTTACCTATGAGGAATGGCCCGGCATCCACGAATGGGGCTTTTGGGACTTGTCCATACAGAAGATGCTCCGTCACTTTTTGACATAGTACCGTTATTCCCTTCGACCATTGGACAAACAGTCTGCTTGTTGTTTGTTTTGTTCGTGGTACGTGCTCTCCCCCGAAGGGGGAAGCCGGGGCCCGTTCGTGGTGCGATGCGCCCAAGAAAAGCCCCTGGGGGCCGGGCCTATGGCACATACCGCGCAAGGTCCCGTATCAGGCGGGAGGTACGCCGTTCCCGGCCTTTGGCATTGAGATGATAGACGGTATCGTAAAAACAGTCCCAGGGGAATGCAAAGTCTTCCGGGCTTGAAATAACCGTAACGCCCCGGTCTCTGAACGCCGCGTCCAGTTCGCGGATAAAAGGTTCCGAGGCAAGGAATAAGGCTTCTTCATAACTGGGATAACTTATCAGTACCGTTACACCTCGCTTGGAAAAAGTATCAACAAGCCGGAAAAACCGCGCAAGGTACCGCGCTTCAATATTTTCTATTGGTTCGTATGATACGAGCTCCCGGTTTTCCATGGTAAGGTGTTTGACATAATCGCCGTATTCGTTAAATCCGTCCCGCAGTTGGGCAAGCGGATTGGGAATAGGCGGGGTTTTGGCGAAAATGTTATTTTTAAAATCGGAAACTCTCTTTTTCCTGCTTTGTAAATAGGACAGGAAACCGGAGGGGAATCCATAAACAGTAGGTTTTACCAGAAGCCGGTATTGGTGCGCGTCGAAAATCAAGTTGTATGCGGTTCCATCGCCATTCCATAATGCGATTTCAGTGCCATTCCATGAAGAGCTAAAATGATCGTATTCCGGGGCAATGAGCAGAATATCACCGGAATTAAGGCGGGACACGAGGTCGTCAAGTATACGGCCCAGACCAAAACCCGCGTTCAGTCCCGCATTTATGACCGGAATATTCAGCGCGTCTTGTATGCGGCCGCTGTCAATGCCGTAGGCAAGGTTCGACCCGCCTGCCAGCACAAGGCGCGGCGATTCGGTCTGTTTAAGCCGCCTGTGTTTATCGATAATTGCCAGCACGGAGGAATTGGACGGCAAAGGAAACAGAGCAACGACCATCGCCGGAATCGTGACGGGCAACGACAGCAGCAGTAATTTCAAAAACAGTTTTTTCATGGTTTAACCTCGATCGTTAGCCTCAAATCGGCCCTAAAACGTAAAATAGATAAACTGCGAAGATTCTTCTGGCCGATCCCGCAGGATAACCAGAACAAGGGCGTACACAAGGGCGTAATATCCGGCCCAGCGGACTACCGGGGGAAGCGTTTTGACCCTATCCGTGCCGGCCGTTCCCCGTGTCCACCAAGACGCGGCAAGCAGAACCGCGATAAAGGCAAACGAAAGAGCGCAGGCTTTTATGCCGAACTTCGCCACCGGAACTGCCGCAGTGCTCCCCAGCGAAAAGGCATCGTGTACTGATGCAACGAGGCCCATTTCAGGAATCCGCCGCGCATACTCCACCAGTTCTGCCGGAAACGTGGTGAACTTTTTGACTATCAGAACCGCGTCGGAGAGGCTTTCGGCGCGGAAAAATACCCACGCAAGGCATACCAGTGCGAAGGTTGCCAGTACGCGCAGTGCCACCGCAGAACGCGATCCGGCGGGAAAGCCGCGTGTATTCGAGGTTGTCTCAAACCCCCGCATTTCCTCCGCGCCGTGATTCGGGGGCGTTGCGGACGCAAACCCTACGGGTTTGCTTCTGGAGTTTCGGGCGGGGCTTTGCCCCGCTTTTTCCGAAACTCCATGACTGAATGTTGGGATTCGGGGGCGTTGCGGGGGTGAAACCCCCGCAGAGGGGGTAGCGTAAGACGCGAAGCGGCTGGAGCGAGGGGGAGACTTCCCCCTTATGTTATTCAAAAGACCGCCCACGCTCCGTTCGATTATCTGAAAGAGGCCGTGCAGTAATCCCCAGAACACAAAATGCCATGCCGCGCCGTGCCACAGGCCGGAAAGCGCAAAGGTAATAAGCAGATTGAGATTGCGGCGCAAGGCTCCTTTCCGGTTGCCGCCCAGGGGGATGTACACATAGTCTTTGAGCCACGTTGAAAGTGAAATATGCCATCTCCGCCAGAAGTCGCCGATGGATGCGGCAAAGTACGGGGCGCGGAAATTGGCCATCAAGCGAAACCCTAACACCTGCGCCGTGCCGACGGCAATGTCGGAGTAACCGGAAAAGTCGCAGTAAATCTGAAACGCGAATAAAAACGTGGCAAGCAGCAGCGCCGGGGCCGGAAACACACCGGGATTTTCGTAGACGGCGTTGACATAGATCGCCAGACGGTCGGCGATCATCACTTTTTTGAACATTCCCCACGCGGCGAGTTTGAGGCCGGCGGTAACCCGGTCGTAATCAAAGTGATGGTTTGTCGTAAATTGCGGCAAGAGGCTCGCGGTCCGTTCGATAGGCCCGGCGACAAGCTGGGGAAAGAAGGTCACAAAAAGCGCGTAGGTAATAAGGTTGCGCTCGGCCGGTATCGTGCCCCGGTAAACGTCAACGGAATAACCGAGCGCCTGAAACGTGTAAAACGAAATGCCGGCAGGGAGCAGCACGTTGAGTGCCGGAAACACGCCCATCGCGCCGGATTGTGTCCCCGCGAAAAGCGCGTTTACCGTCCCGGCAAAGAAGTTGTAATACTTAAAGAAAAAGAGTATCGCCAGATTGAGGACAAGCGACAGGGCGAGAATGAGTTTTTTGCGGGCCCGGCTTCTCCCTTCCATAAGGAGGCCCGCCGTCCAGGTAACTGCCACGGAAAAAAGAATGAGGACAAGGTAAGCGGGGTTCCAGCAGGCGTAGAAAAAGAGCGATGAGGCGAGAAGTAGCAACCGGGTCATAAGGCTGCGCCGGAACCGGGCGGCGAAGATAAGGTACAACGCCCACACAACGGGAAAAAACACGAGAAACTGCCAAGAATTAAAGTTCATAACTATCCTTTTGCCGGGAAGCCCGGATTGGTAACCGAACCTGTCCCAAAACGGGAGGTTTTGAAACAGCCTCGACCCTTAAAAATAAGAGCTGTGCGCTAAAGTTATCATACATAATTCATAGCGTCAAGCAAGTATTCGCGTGAAATAGTAGCATACCGCTAATGTATATGCATAGCCAAAGGCGTTTAGAATATACGCATGGCGTTACAGCACATTTTTATGGGTAACATGAAGAAATACCGGAAAGAGAGGGGCCTTACGCAGGAACGGCTTGCCGAACTCTGCGAGACCGATCCCGCGTATATCGGCCAACTGGAAACCGGCCGCCGCTGTCCTTCGATGGTTTATATCGAAAAGATTGCTGCCGCCCTGAAAATCGCGCCCTACCTTCTTCTTTACGATGAGTCAAGTCCTGCTCTTGACCGGGGAAAACTCGACGCTATGCGGAAAGATGCCTTTACGCGGACGCTCGTTGAAGAAATCAGCGACCGTATCCGCGCCATTACCGGGAAGTATTTATAGGCTGAGCGTGTTCCAAAACTGAAGTTTTGGAACAAGCGCATCTCATAATGGCAGTAGTCGTAGTCGCTGTGGACAGCCTGTCGCGGCTACGTAAAAACGAAGTTTGGAGGCAGGGGGAAAATAAACATGGTCTACAGATTGCGTCTGATGGCGCGCCATATATGGCGGCCCAGATTACGCGGATTTTTGTACCAAAAGCCCTCTTAAATCTGTGAAAATCCAACGAACTTGAGTCCGCGCAATCTGTGGACAAAATCCTTACGTTGTTGACAGTGGAAGACATCCCCCTTTATACGTGGCAAATTCGCCAAAATGACAAGATCGTTATAGAAATAGCCAAAATAATGATATGCAACAGTAAACGCGAAGAATATACTGGCATTCGATGAATGGCAAGACGAACACGTGTCTTTGCCTCAAAGCACGATAAAATGATATGGAGGAAGATGGTATGACGCACAAGGAACGAAAAGAAAAAGGATTGCCGTATCGTTATGACGACCCGGCGGTCATGGGGCCGCAACTTGTTTATATGGAAAAGTTATTCGATTTTAATAACACGCGGCCATTGGAACAGGAAAAGCGGCAGGAACTCATGAAGGAAATGTTCGCTGAGATAGGGGAAGGCTGCCACATTGAGCCGCCGTTAAACGCGAACTGGGGATGTCATCATGTACATTTTGGCAAAGGCATTTATTGTAATTTCAATGTAACCTTTGTAGACGATGAACATATTTATGTGGGCGATTATTCCATGATTGCGCCGAATGTTGTTATCGCCACATCGGGGCATCCCATACTGCCGCTATTGCGGGAACATCATTATGTGTATAATTTACCGGTGCGTATCGGCAGGAATGTATGGATTGGCTCAGGCGCCCAGATAATGCCGGGCGTAACCATAGGCGATAACGCGGTAATAGGCGGGGGCAGTGTTGTTACCAATGATATTCCCGCAAATGTTGTCGCGTTTGGCGTTCCCTGCCGGGTTATTCGGGAGATTGGAGAAAAAGACTGGAAGTATTATTTCAAGAACAGGGAATTGGATGTATGGGAGTAACACACACATGGTAAAACTTATTGCCTCAGACATGGATCACACGCTGCTTACCGAAAAGGGCGAATTGCCGCCTGACTTTGCTAATTATATCGCAAGGCTCGAAGGAATCGGGATTGGTTTTGTTATTGCGAGCGGGCGTCCGTTATACACGCTGGAACATATTTTTTCGAGCATAAAGAACAAACTGGGTTTTATCGCCGATAACGGGGGCGTTGTAAACTATAAAGGCGAGACGCTGTTCAAAAGCCTGATAAGTCCTGCAACATATCAGGCCATGGTCGCGTTTATTGGGGAGAAAACGGACGGTATTGCAATTCTTTGCGGACTTGACACGGCTTTTTTGCCGGAGGAAGCAAGAATACACGAAAACTTTCTGAGAACATTTTATGCAAACATGATGTTTGTTCCAAAACTTGACCGGGTTGCCGCCGAGGTCGATAAAGTTACCGTTTATTTGCCGGACAAGAACAGCAAAGCGTGTTATGAGAAAATAGTTAGGCCCTGGTATGGCGGTGATTTTTCGGTTACCGTGGGAGATACTATCTGGATTGATATTATGAATCACGGAATAAACAAAGGCAACGCGATGCGCGTGCTGGGGGATCGTCTGCACATCGGCGCAAGTCACATGATGGCGTTTGGCGACACCTATAATGATATTGAAATGCTAAAAGCCGTAGAATATAGTTATATTGTTAAGAACGCGCATGAAGACATGAAAGGCTTCGCCAAATTTATCACGGATTCAAATGACAATTTTGGCGTGATCAAGGTTATTGATAAAATCCTCCACGGGCAAAAGATTATAGGTCGCCTCTAAAAACGGGTTGTTTTTTCCGAAACCGTACAAATGTTGTTATGGTTACTTGGGTAATGAATGCATTTTTCGCGCTTCAGATTTGCATTGGCGATATTTGCTTGATTTGTTGACCGGGGGAAGGCGCGGCAACGTGCCGATGTACATTGCTGTTTTCCCTGTTATAACCGAGGCATTTTCGGTATAATGCAGAGTGCGACGAGAAATAAGTGAATCAGGAGAAACACGTTGATCGAGATGAATAAGCCCACAGACGAACAGAACGCGGTGATAAACACCGACAGGACGGCAGTTGTCGCGGCGGGGGCCGGGTCGGGGAAGACCACGGTGCTCGCCCATCGGTTTGTCCGGCTCGTGCTTGAAAAGAGAACACCGGTTGACACGATCCTCACGCTGACCTTCACGAACAAGGCAACCAACGAGATGCACCAGCGCATCTATACGTTTCTCGCCGCGAAACGGGAGGCGGCGCGCGAAAGCGGCGAAGACGCGGAAAAGACCCTGTTGGACGAAGCAATCACAAACTTCTACAAGGCGCGGATCGAAACGCTCGACTCGTACTGCGCCTCGATTGTACGGGCCGCCTCTTCCCGTTACGGCCTCGCGCCGGATTTTTCCGAGGACATGGAACGGAGCGCGGCCATCATCGAGGAAGAATCGTTGCCCTTTGTCATCAAACACCGCAATCACCCGGCCATCATGGAACTCTACCGCGAAAAAACGCCCGACGTGATTGCCCGCGCTGTTTTTGCCGAGACCATCTCGAAGCACTGTTTCTTGGGGGCCCCGGTCGATTTTGTCGCCGATTTTCACGCGGCGGCACAGAAAATCGCCAAAGACGGGGGCGAGCTTACCGCCGAGATACAACGGATAGTGCAGGAGATACGGGACAAGCAGGCGGCGCTGGCCGAGGAAATAGCCAAGAAGAAGTGCGGTTTCCTTGATATACCGGAAGTGCCGGACCTTGCTGTTGGCGAAAGTTCCCGCAGGGACATCGTGAACGCCGTGAAGACACTCTACGACTTTGCCTATACCTCGTTAGCCAGAAACCCGGGGAGAATGCTGAAAGACGAGATGAACGCGCTTCGGGAGCGGTTCGCGCTCTTTGTTCCGCTCGCCGTTTTTATCGTGCAGAAAGACACGATGGAGGCGTTGTGCGGGCTTTTGAACACGTTTGAGAACATTGTCTTTGACCGCAAGCGGCGGGAAGGGTCGCTCTCCTACGCCGATGTTGCCGCTCTGGCGCGGAGGATTCTGCTTGAGGATAAAGAGTTGCGGCGGGAAGAAAAAGAAACCTTTTCTTCTATTATTATCGATGAGTTTCAGGATAACAACGCGCTGCAACGGGACATTCTCTACCTGCTCGCCGAGAAACACGGGGCAGAACAGGACGGGGTGCCGGACGAAAACAACATCATCGACGGGAAACTGTTTTTTGTGGGGGACGAAAAACAATCGATCTACAAGTTCCGGGGCGCGGACGTGTCGGTTTTTCGGGAACTCCAGCACCGTTTTCCGTCGGGACATTTTACCCTGCAAACCAACTTCCGCTCGTCGCACAACCTCATCGGGTTTTTCAACGCGGTTTTCGGCGGGACGAACTACAGCGAAACGAAAGACAAACTCCCCGCCTTGTTCCCTGCTGTTTTTGCTTCCGCGCATACCGATGATGTGCCGTCGTACGAGGCGGAATACACGCCGTTGCAAACAAGCGAGGCCAAAAAACAGGTGGACGGCAAGGCGGTTGTGTGCCTCTTCCCCGCATTGGGCAGCCGGAATAAGGGCGACGAGGACGATGAGGAAGACGAGGCGGAACACGCCGAAACGGAGGCGGTGTTTGTCGCGAAGAAAATCCGGGCACTGAAGGAGAGCGGGCGTTACCAATACCGGGACATAGCGATTCTGGTTCGCTCGCACACCAACGAGCATTTCTTTGAAAAACATCTGCGAATACAGGGCATCCCCTACACCAACGAAAACCTGACCGCTTCGGTTTCGATTGATCCGGTCGCCGACCTCTACGCGCTCCTCCGCCTCGTTTCCTACCCGACGGACCGGCTCGCCTACGCGGAGGTACTGCGTTCCCCCTTTGTCGGCCTTTCGTTTGGCGGGATGTTGTCGGCCTTAAAAGCGTACGACAAAGCGAAAGAGGACCCCCCTACCCCGTTTGCGGAAACGGCCTCCCTGTCCGAAGAAGACCGGAAAAAGTTTGACAACGGCCGGAAGTTGTACCTCGAAACAAAGAACCGGTCGATAAACGGCTCGATACAGGAGTTGATCGCCTATCTCTGGTACGCGCAAGGCTACCGTTACGAGGTGTTATGGCACAAGGAGACGAGGGCCTATTACAACGGCTATCATGTTTTATTCGCGCTGGCGGTCAAAGCGGACAATGCGGGGTCGAGCCTTGCCCCGTTTACCGAGACGTTGAAAACGCTGCTTGACCGCCCTCGGTTTTTTTCCGGGGCCGACCGCGACAAGTCCTGGCTTGACGATTTGATCGTGCCCTTCGAGAAAGAAGACGCGCTCTCCCTGATGACGATTCACAAGAGCAAGGGGCTTGAGTTTCCGGTGGTGTTCGTCTGCGGTTGCGGGGATGGGCGGAAAAAAACGGAGAGTTCTTTTGTCATGAAAAACGAGGACGGGAGCATCACGGTTACGCCGATTTTTCCCCTTGAATTTGCCGGTTTCGACCCGAAAAAGGTCAAGAAGAATTATTTCCGGGAAAACGCGAAGGACGAGGAAAACGCGAAAGAAACCGCCGAACTCCGCCGTCTTCTCTACGTAGCGATGACGAGGGCGGAAGAGGAAATCTATCTTACCGGGACGCTGAAATACACGAAGGACGATGACGACGGCGAGAATCTTAAAACGCTGGTCAAATCTGTTGCGGAGCGGAAACGGGAGAAAGAAAAGCCGCGTATCGAAGGCGATACCATTATCGACAACGGCTCGTTTCTGGGGTTGCTCCTCCCGATGATCGCGGAACGGATGGACGAGGGCTTGTTCGACCTTGAAGAAATTCCCGCCGCAGGACGCGAGGATATTTACGGAAGTGCCGTGGGCGGGGGCGTTCGGGTTCAGGGCAGGCGCGCGGAGACGGGCGGTTTTGGCAACGACGCCAAAGGACGCGCCGCTTTTATCGCACAGGCCCGCGCGATCTACGAAAAGGCGCGTATTAGAGAAGAGGAAAAAACCTATCCCCGGCATCAGAGCGTAACGTATCTGAAAAAGTGTGCGGATAAGGAAAACGCGGCAGGGGAAACGGCGGGTCGGGCCGACCCTTATGGCCGGTATGAAAAAAGAGACTCGCTTGACGGCGGGGATGCGGCGGATATATTCGGGAAAATCGACACCCTCTTGGCGGGCGGCGGCCTTCACGCCGAATTCGGGACCATCACCCACACCTGCGTCGAGGCGGCGTTGAAAGGGAAACCCGCGTTTATCCCGCCCTTCATCGGAGGAAAACTGGACGGCGGCACGGCGGAACAACTGCTCGCGGCGGGAGAAGAGATTGCCCGGCGGTTTCTGGATTCCCCGCTCGGCACGATGGCCCGGAACGCGGCGTGGGCTAGGAGTGAGTTTCGGTTTCGGACGATTATTGGACGAGATGAACGAAACACCGTTGCGCGGGGGGACGGCGGCGAGCCCAGTACGCTGTTCATCAATGGGACGATTGATCTTGTCTTTGAAAAAGACGGCGTTGTTACGATTGTCGATTTCAAGACGGACAGCGCGGAAAACCCCGCCGAGCACGCCGTGCAGATGGCGGTATACTATTGGGCGGCGCGGAATCTCTGGCAGAAAGAGACGCGGGTGTTCCTCTATTACCTGCGGACGGGGCACGCCGTCGAGTTTTTGGTAAGATAGCGTGTCGATGGGCGGGTGTCGTTTAGTGAGTGACAACCAGCGGGGAGAGCAATACGGCAAAGCACGCCTTTGGGCGGATGCCGTTTAGGGGGCGTGTCGATATGCCGGGTGAACACCACCTACGGGCGGCTGTGCTACTTAATGGCGGCTACGCCGCCTCTGTGTAGAATTGCCGCCTCGGGTGGTGTTCACCCGGCCGGGATAACAATATCGAATAGCACGCCTCTTGGGGCGGGTACTGTTTAGCGAGCGGCAACCGGCAGAGACAACCACACCAAACAGCACGCCTTCTTTGGGCG
>JAISZQ010000313.1 GCA_031269165.1 Spirochaetaceae bacterium | reverse complement strand
GTCGCGTTTGCCGCCGGGAGCCGCATTGAAACCGGGGTTAACGGCTACGCCCAGTTTGACTACGGGTTCAAAACACCCGCCACGGAGAATACTACCGTGACGCTTTCCGGGGACGTGCGTATTGCGGCAGACAAGACCATCGGGTTTGGCCACGCGAGCGGCACGGTTACGCTGACGGAGGGGACGACGGTCTCCCTGTCCGGCGGTAGCCCGGTTCTTGTTCTGACGGCGCCTGCGACTGCCGGTTTGAAGCTGAGCGGCACGACTACCTCTGTGGTTACCGTGAAGGCGGGCGGCGAGGTTGACGTTTCCACCGAGGACGTTACCTTTACCGGCGACGTGGCCTTCGGGGGCAATCTCACGCTGACGGACAAAGGCGTAACGTTTGACGGCACGGCGTTCTTCGCGCCGGATGCGGTTATCACGCTGACCGCCGCCGATGATAGCGCCATCACGCTTAAGGACGGCCACGCGCTGGCTATCGGGGCGCCGACTAACACGGCGGCAGTGTGGCAGTACTTCCTCACCGCGTCCGGCGCCGACGTGACGCTGACGCCCGCAGCCAACACGAAGCTCACTGTTGCGGCAGATGGCAAAACCATCACCCAAGACACGTCCACCTCTGGCGCTCACGGCATCACGGTGGGCGGCGAGGCGGTGCTGGTTTCGGGCTCCACCTACAAAGTGGCAAGCGAGTCGGGCAAAGTCGGCACGCTGACACTGGACTCCGGCGCGGTGCTCACGCTGGGCCCGGAAACTATTCTGCCGGAGGGGTATGAAGACAAGGCCCCGCCCCAGATTGTGCTAACCGGGGCAGCGAGTGGCGGCGCGGTGCTTACGGGCGAGGGCACGCTCATCGCGGGCGGAACCGAAATCACGGGCGGCAACACGGACGGCACATGGACAGCCAGCGGCGCAGCGGGTCTGGTTACCATCGCGGAGGACAGCATCACGGGCGACGCGGCAGGCGTAACGCTTACCGCAGGCGGCCATGCGAACGCCGAGATCAAGGTAACAAACGCCACCCTCACGGCTGACGGCGTAGCGATTACGGTCGTCTCCGACCCCTACGGCAAGGTGACGCTCGTGGGCAGCGCGACCGACGGAGATCAAGGAAAACTCCTCCTCAAGGGCGGCGCGAACCCCGGCACGCTGGTGGCTGACAGCTCAAAGACCTCAGCAACCGTTACCAGCGAGACCGCGATCACCCTGCAAAACGGGAGCAGTAGTGCGGGCACAGACGCGGCAGTAAGCGGGACGATTCCGGGCATTCTCATAAAGGTTGCCAGCGAGCAGAATCCGACGACCGCAGTTGAACTCGGTTCCATCGGTGGCGGAACTTCGGCGAATCAGGACGCGCTTATCACCGCCCCGTCAACGGCGGTTGACTCGGTTATCAAGACCGGCTCGTATGTCAAGGCGGGAAGCTAATCGGAATGTGTAGCCCGGCGCACATCGTAGCCGGGCATTGGCGGGACGGGGATAGGCCCTGTTCCGCCATCCGTCATTGCGAGGAGCGGAGCGACGAAGTAATCCAGAAAGGGCATAACGCCCTGGATTGCTTCGCTCCGCTCGCAATGACGGGTAGCCCGTCCGCAGGACAGCGGGGCTCGTCATTGCGAGGCGCGTGGCGTGCCCGTCATTGCGAACCCGCAGGGTGAAGCAATCTAGAGGAGGGCATCCCCCTTGGATTGCTTCGCTCCGCTCGCAATGACAGGTAGTCCGTCCGCGATGACGGCGAGTTCATCATTGCGAGGCGTGTGGCATGGCCGTCATTGCGAACCCGCAGGGTGAAGCAATCCAGAGGAGGGCATAACGCCCTGGATTGCTTCGCTTCGCTCGCAAGGACGGGCCGTTCCGGTACCGGATTGCAGGGCCAAACCAGCCTCGTTCCGGGGCATAGACACCAAACAGGGCCTGTACGCGCCGCAACGTACAAAGCCTGTTTCAAAACCTAAATTTTTTCGCCTTTTTCACGCTTTTTTCGCGTTTGATTAAAGCAAAACAGCACCTCAACGCCTTAATAGAGGGTACAAGGCTGTTCCACAACGTGAGGTTTTGGAACAGCCCCGTCTATTATACAGGAGTTTCTATGCGGTTACCAAGAGAATTAGCAGAAGATGTCTGGTACGAGGTGCGGACGGCGATTAATGTCGGCGAGCCTTTGTTCCAGTTGGCGTGGGCAGCGGTGCTTTTCTACCGCGTGCTCCGCGAGGCGAAAGGGAAGTTCGGCTTCGAGATGCGCGGGCTTGCGATCGAGGGGGTGTGGCTTTCGTTTTACATCAAGCCCGCTGAAGGGCTTAAACTGCCCAAGATTATGCAGTGGCTGAAACAAACGTTCTCGGTGCGGTTCAACTTCCGCACGGGACGAACCGGACACGTCTGGGGGGATCGGTACTGGTCGGAGATTGTGGCGGGGGAGCCGCCGCCTGAAGCGAGAGAAGTTGACTGGGATGCGGTCGAGGCGGAGGCGGCTAAGCCGGTACCGGCGGGCATGACCTACAAGTTATCTTGGGGCAGCCCCCGCCAGGCCGGATTGGGGTCGGAAGCGCCTTTTTCGCCCCAATTTACGTTTTCCTCCGTGTTTCCGCCCGGCTAACCGCCCCGCTTCACGGCAAAGGTGGTGTTACAGAGAGCCTCTGCAATGCCGTCCAAAGATGGCGGGTCATCGTTGGACGATGGACTTGGGGAGAGGTCTGCCCGCGCCACAGGGAAAAAGGCGAAAAAGAGGCGAATTTCGGGCTGTTTCCGGTGTGCCGGGGCGGGGAAACACGGATAAACGCGGCGTACGGCGAGGAAAAACGGAAAAAAAGGCGTCGGAGAGACGGTTTTCGCGCAAATAGGGCGGCTGAGGGCTGTCCCCGTCTACTTGGGGCAGCCCCCGCTCGGCTGGGATGGGTTCGGAAACGCCTTTTCACCCCAATTCACGTTCTCCTCCGCGTTTCCGCCTGGCTAACCGGGGGAAAAGCCCCGTTTCACGGCAAAGACGGCGGGCCATCGGTCAACGATTGCGGGCTATCGTTGGCTGATGGCCTTGGGAGAAGTCGGCCCTGTCTGCCTGTAGCAGACGGGTAGCGTGAGGTTTTGAAACAGCCTCCCCAGGCTCTATCCACAGTTTGGATGATGTCGGGTTACGAGATTTAAGGGAAAAACCGGGACCTTTGACCGGTTTTTCCAAGAGCAACAGCTCAAGCCTGTTCCAAAACCGTGCGCGTTAGCGCACCGTTAATTCGTTTTGGAACAGGCTCCATTATCAATTATCAATTCCGCCAAAGGCGGCAAAAGCGGTGGCGGCTATCTGTCGGGCGGAAAGTCCTGCTGACTCAAGAAGCTCGGCGCGGGTTGCTTGAGGCGGGAATCCGGCGGGGGCGGTGAGGGGGACGATTTTTACCGGACAGCTGTGGGTGTGCGCGAAGGCTTGGACAAACTCGGTAAAACTGCCCGAGGCATAGCCTTCTTCGGCGACAACAAAAACGTTGAAGCGGGCAAGCTGTTCACCGAGGAAGGCTTCGTCCACGGGTTTGAGGAAACGCAGGTTGTAGAGGGCGCAGGGGACGCCGCGTTCTTGGAGAATACGGGCCGCGCCGTCCGCTTCTTCCAGAAGGCCGCCTGAAAACGCGATGCATATATCCGCACGCCTATCCGCCGGGGAATTTCCTCCGGAGTCTCCCGCGCCGTCCGGGGTTGCGGCCCCGCCTTGATGACGGTAGACGCCGCGTCCGGTTTCAAGCGGGGGACACGTTTCCTCGTAGATTGCCTCGGCTTTGGGATAACGGATGAGAACCGGTCCGTTTTGGGCAAGAGCCCAGTCCAGCATCAGGGCAAGTTCAGCGCCGGTCGCCGGACAGAGGATGCTCACGTTCGGGACAGCGCGAAAGAGGCTCACGTCGAAGAGGCCCTGGTGGGTCTCGCCGTCTCCGCCAACAAAGCCCGCCCGGTCTACCGCAAAGATGACCGGAAGGTTTTGCAGGGCAACGTCGTGGATCACCTGGTCGACGGCCCGCTGCATGAAGGTCGAGTAGACGGCGACCACAGGCCTCATTCCGGCGGCGGCAAGACCGGCGGCAAAAGTGACGGCGTGTTCCTCGGCAATCCCCACGTCGAAGAAGCGGCCGGGGAATTCCTTCTTAAAGGAAGAAAGTCCCGCGCCTTTTTCCATCGCCGCCGTTATCGCCGCGACACGGCTGTCCCGCCGGGCGACGTGCGTTATCGCGGACGCAAACGCTTGGGTAAAGGTTCCCGCGAACACGTTGCCGGGACTGTCCGCGGAAGTATCTGGGGAAGTATTCGCAGATACTTTCGCATGAGAACGCGGCACCCCCTCGACACCGTGGAACGCGCTCGGATCGTTCTCCGCCTTATCGTCGCCCTTGCCTTTGCGGGTTATCACGTGTACCACCACGGGCCGTTCATGGGCGCGAACATCCCGCAAGACCTCTTCCAGCCGCCGGATATTGTGGCCGTCAACCGGGCCGACATACTCAAACCCCAGATCCACAAAGAAGTTATCCGTGTAAAACACCGCCTTCACCGCGCGTTTCAGCCGGACAATGCCGTTAAACACCCAATCACCGATACGCGGGATCTTCTTCACCGTGCGGTCGATAGTACGGCGGAACGTCTGGTAGTACGACTTCATGGAAAGGCGGGAGAGATAGCGGGAAAGAGAACCGACGTTCGGCTCGATAGACATCCGGTTGTCGTTGAGGATAACGATGAGCGGCAGTTCCAGTTGCCCCGCATGGGACAAGGCTTCATAGGCAAGCCCGCCGGTAAGCGCCCCGTCCCCGATGACCGCGACCGCACGAGCGTCCCGCCCCCGTTGCCGTTCCCCCGCAAGCAAGCCGAGCGCCGCCGAAATCGATGTCGAAGCATGACCCACGCCGAACACGTCGTGAACACTTTCACTCCGCTTGGGAAAACCGGACAGCCCGTCCTTTTGCCGCAGAGTCGCGAAACGTTCCGCCCTGCCGGTGAGTAGCTTGTGCGCGTAACACTGGTGACCGACATCCCAGACAATTTTGTCGTCAGGCGAGTCAAAAACCCGGTGAACCGCGATCGTCAACTCAACCACGCCGAGATTGGACGCAAGATGCCCCCCGTTTCGCGTCACCGTTTCGACAATCACCTCCCGAATCTCGGCGGCCAGAGCATCAAGTTGCGAGAAATCCAGATTTTTCAGGTCAGACGGGCCGTGGATAAACGGCAAAAGACGGCTATTTGTGCTTATGCCGGTTTTTTCTGAGCTTTTTTTTACGTTTGTGAGTAGCAATTTTTTGTAGTTTGCGCTTTCTTCCGCAGGGCACAGTTAACTCTCCTTGATAATAAAGTGAAAGCATTATACATGCGCCGTCGAAACTTGTCAAGAGGGGGCGTTGCCTCATGAAAAATGTTACCGAAAAGGGCCTGTGCCTCAAAACTAAAATCTAGCCCAAATGCTCTAAGTTATTGTATGGCAAGAAGTTGGACAAGGCGTTAAGCCTAAGCAGGATAAAGAGTTACGCAGAGGTTAAAAGCCGCCAGGAATCGTAAACAAGCATAATTTAAGTCTATGTCTATACAGGATTTAGACTTAATTTCGGCTAGGTTTTGTTTTGAGGCATCGCGCAAGAGGACAGCGCATTGTCTGGACAATCGCGTTAACCGCAACCGGATCACGGACAGATGAAGAGGTTCGCAGATTCACCGGATTTTTTATGGTCTGCCGTCATGCTTTTTCTTCCACACAAACAATTTGGAAAGCGTAAAATTGATTATCATGCCCGCCGCAATTCCACAGGCTTGGGCGATAAACTTATAAGGCAAGGCAAAATTTTTGAGAACAAACGTCATTACCGCAATATTTACCACAAGTCCTAAAAGGGATGCGGCGATAAATTGCAGCCACTTTTTCAGGGACAACGATTCGTTTTCCGTGTTTTGCTTAAAAGACCATTTGTGGTTGATGATATAGTTTTGTGTCGCCGCGACCAGAAAACAGCACACGCTTACCAGGATTTCATGCAGTCCCGCTATGTCGGCACAGAGGAAAAAGATGACGAGATTTGTTACCGTGCCAAGCCCGCCGGTCAATGAAAACTTGACAAACTGGGTAAATGCGGTGCCGCTTCCCGCGACAAATTTAATTTTCCAGATGTTTACCAGTGCTTCGAAAAATATTTTCTTGGACATTTTCGATGCGCCGAATTTCCGGTCGGGAAAAATGATCGGGATTTCTTTTATGCGGCAACCCGCTATATGGGCGCGGTATTTCATCTCGACCTGAAACGAATAGCCCTTCGAAATGATGTTCGCAAGCCCGATTTTTTCAAGCGCCGCTTTGGTCCACATATTGAAGCCGCCGGTTAAGTCTTTTACGGGACAGCCCAGCACAGCGCGGGCATAGAGCGAGCCGCCTTTTGAGACAACGTTCCGTAAAAACGTCCAGCCCTCAACGCCCCCGCCCTTTATGTTCCGCGAACCGATTACGACATCATGGGTTTCAATTTCCGCAAGCATCACGGGAATGTATGCGGGATTATGGGAAAAGTCCGCGTCCATTTCAAGGAAAATGTCGTAGCCCTTCGCAAGCCCCCACGCAAAGGCGGCAAGGTACGCCGCCGCAAGTCCCTGTTTGCCGGGACGGTTTAAGAGATGCAGTCTTTCAGGATAATTTTTCTGGATTTTTTCGACGATTTGCGCCGTACCATCGGGGGAATTATCATCAATGACAAGGACATGGACCTCGGACGGCGCGTGTTCAAAAACGGCGTCAATGAAGGGCCCGATGTTCTCGGCTTCGTTGTAAGTTGGAACACAGACCAGTACGTTTTGAGAATGGGGAGGAATGTTGCTCAAGGGGTTACCTCCTTAACAAAGCCTAACGCGGCACCATAACGTTCTCGGCTCATTACTCTATTACTATCATAAAAACGCGAATTTGTCAAGGAAGGAGTGTCGTTAATAAGTGATAAGTTCACCCCCTAAACTAACGAGGGAATCGTTCACCCCCCTCGGATAAGATAGGAGGATGAAATATACGATGAGCGCGAAAGAGCTGGCCCGGCTGGCGG
>JAISZQ010000265.1 GCA_031269165.1 Spirochaetaceae bacterium | reverse complement strand
GTCGGCGAGCCTTTGTTCCGGCTGGCGTGGGCGGTGGTACTATTCTACCGGGTCCTCATCGAAACGAAGGCGAAATTCGGTTTCGAGATGCGCGGGCTTGTGCTCAATGAGGCGTGGCTCACGTTCTACATCAAGCCCGCCAACGGGCTTGAACTCCCGAAGATCATGCAGTGGATGAAACAAACGTTCTCCCTCCGGTTCAACATTCGGACGGGAAGGAAGGCGCATCTTTGGGGAGAGCGGTACTGGTCGGAGATTGTGGCGGGGGAGCCGCCGCCTGAAGCGGAAGAGGTGGACTGGGAGGCGGTTGTGGCGGAGGCAAAGACACCAATCCCGGAGGAAATGGCCTACGCGCTGAGTTGGGACAGCCTAAGAACGGGGGTCTGGGAGGCGAAAACGAGTTTTTCGCCCAAAAACCAGCCCTCCCCCGCGTTTCCGCCCGGCTAACCGCCCCGTTTACGGCCCAAAAAGGAGTCCCAGCAAGCCTCAAGCGTCCCGCCCAAAGACAGCCTCAAGAGAGGTCTGCCCTCTCCCGCGAAACCCGCGCCTCAGCCCCCGTCCCACGACAACGTATCGGTTGGTGTGTTCTGTAGCCGGGTGAACGCCACTCACCCGGCGTATTGACAAGTTATCGTACCAAATGGCACCTAAGGAGTTGTTGACAGTGGGCAACGACGCAGGTCTCCAAGCCTCGGCCATTTTCAATTATCAATTCTCCCGAAGGGGAATGCTACCGAAGGTAGCGCGCCATCGTGTGGTGGAGGGAAGGGGGGCTTGGCCACCCTGATTCCGCCGAGATACGGGGGCGGGACATCCGTTAGGATGCCGGGCATCTTTGATGCCTTCGGGGGTTCCCTACAGCCCTCAGCGTCCTGCTTCGGACTTCCGGGCCGGGGCGTGGCACACCGTAGGTGTGCGGCACACCTACGGTGTGCTTCAGTCCCGCGTCCGTCCGTGGACGCTGAGCAAACCGCCGCTTGCGCTTATCGGGTTTGCTTAAGGTACGCCCACCAAACCAACGCTTGCGTGGGTCACCATGCACCGCATGGTTTTGTCCCCGCAGAGGGGGATAGCGAAGGACCCTAAGCGCAAGCGGCGGGCCGTAGCAAAGGGGGTCCCCTCTTTAGGTATTCTTAAGAGCCTGTTCAAAAACCCTGCGAGACGCAAGCCTCCGCCGTGATTCGGTCGCGGGCTTTGCCCGCTTCTGGAGGGGCGGGGCTTTGCCCCGTTTGTTCCGAAACTCCATGACTGAAAGTTGGGATTCGGGGGCGTTACGGGGGCTGGCCTACAACCCTCAACGTCCTGTTTCGGGTTTCCGGCCGGGGCGCGGCACACCGTAGGTGTGCTTCGGTAATGCGTCCATCCGTGGACGCTTGGGGTACGCCCACCAAACCCACGCTTGCGTGGGTCACCATGCATCGCATGGTTTTGTCCCCGCAGAGGGGGATCGCGAAGGACCCTAAGAGCCTGTTCAATAACCCCGCAGGATGTAAGCCTCCGCTGTGATTCGGGGGCGTTGCGGGGGTGGAACCCCCGCAGAGGGGGTAGCGGAGGACCGCAGGGCCGTAGCGAGGGGGAGACTTCCCCCTTTTTGCTGAGATTTTGAACAGGCTCTAAGGAGAACGACTATATCCTCCGGCTTTTCTATCCTCTCGAAGGGGAAACAGACGTACTTGCAAAAATGCGCTTTTTGTATATATGATAAGAATATGTTTGTTCCTATTATTCTTATAATCACACTCTTTTTGGCGGGAAGCGTTACGGCTTATATCATGCTGAACAAGGCCAAAAAGAAGGAACGGGGGTTGCTCGCCCCTGACGGGAAAAAAGGGAAGAAGGGGGCAAATGCGAAAAGCCTGAACAACGACACTGCTGTTGAGCTCGCTTTGAAAAGGCTGGAGAAAAATCCTCAGGATACCGAGGCGTTGCTTGTCTTGGCAGAAAAGTACTATAACCAGCAGAACTGGGAAAAAGCCTTCAAAACCTACGAGACTCTGTGTATATCGTCGAGCGGCCGACCGGGTGTTGACTATTTTGAGATACATTTGCGGTGCGGACAGGCGGCGGTAAATGACGGACGACTGGACGAGGCGTTTAAAAACTTCGTCGTCGCCGCGTCGTTTAACAATTCCGATTACCGGGTGCATTTTGAACTGGGAAATTTAAGCTTTCTAAACGGCAACTATGAAAAGGCCGTCACCCATCTCACCAAAGCGCGCACGCTCAACCCGGAACACGCGCCGTCTCTCTGTGTGCTGGGCCACGCTTACTTTAAACTCAAAAAATACAAGGAGGCGATGGTCAACATCAGAAAAGCGCTCGATCTCGTCCCCGGCGATAAAGAAACGCTTTTTACGCTTGCCGAGTGCTATGAAGAATCCGGTCAAACCGATCAGGCGACCCGCATCTACTGCCATCTCCGTGCGGATCCCGAATGGGGACCGGCCTCTTGCCTTGCTGTCGGAATGATCTATTCCTCAACCCAGCGTCTTGACGAGGCCGCCGTCAATTTTTCGATTGGTCTCCAGCACAACAACATCAAAACCGCCATCGCTCTCGAGTTGCGCTACCAACTCGCCATGGTCTACCTGAAAAAAAACGATATTAGTAACGCGCTCGCGCACCTGAACACGATAAACAACGAGCGGCCAGACTACAAAAATACGGCTACGCTTATCCAACAGTATACCGAGATGTATTCAAACCGGAATCTTCAAACTTACATCATGTCGCAACCGGACGAATTTTTAGGTCTGTGCCGTAAAATTGTGATCTCATTTTTCTCGAAAGCGAAAGTCAAGATCATGCAGACCAACATGACGAGTCGAGACTGGGCCGACATTCTTGCCCAAGTTGACACGCCGCGATGGTCAAGCATCATCGGGTTTCGTTTTTTTAGGACGCAGGGCAACATTGGCGAACTCGTGATACGCGATTTTCACGCCTATCTGAGAAATGTCAAAGCGGACAAAGGCGTCTGTTTCGGTTTCGGACTATTCACTGACGACGCGAAACGCTTTACCGAAGCCCGTCTCATTGATCTTGTTGACAAACCGCGCCTTACCGCGCTTCTTGGCAATGTCGATTCGGTAACACAACCCATGCCCAAACGCTAAGAGCCTGTTCAAAATCTCAGCAGGAGGGGAAAGCCTTCCCCCTCGCTCCGGGCTAAGCTCAAAATTTGAGCCGCCCTACGCTACCCCCTTCAACGGGGGCCCTGCCCCCGTAACGCCCCCGAATCACAGCGGAGGGTTGCGTCTCGTGGGGTTTTTGAACAGGCGCTAAGAAAACACTGATTGGCTTGACACCATGCCAACTTACGTTAACAATCGCCAACGACTGATAGTAATCGGCGTACGTTGGCAATCAGTGTTTCCCCAGCGGCATAAAACAGGCATTCGGTACGGCGTACCGGCTGGAATCATACCTTACGGTACTACCAGGATGAGTTACCGCCGCGCGGCCTGTCATGATGGGGCTTATCCATCGCCTCATTCACCCGAAGCGTGCGGCCGTCGATTTCTTGCCCGTTTGAACCAGCAATCGCGGCGTTGCCCTCATCATCCGAGCTCATTTCGATAAACCCGAAACCTTTTGAATTGCCGCTTTCGCGGTCGAAGATAATCTTCGCGGAGACGACCGAGCCGAATGACGAAAAATAATTACGAAGTCCGTCCTCGGTTGTGTTGTAGGATAAATTTCCCACATACAGTTTCTTTGCCATAAAATTCCCTTTTCCGATTGGGTCTCAACCCGCGCCGGAAAACGCTTTCTAATTTTAAGATTAAGTATAGCACAAAGAGTTTTTCTTGTCAAGAGGTCTGTCAAGGCGCAATAGAAATGTCCTCATCCTTCATGCGGCATGAGAATCTGCATGGCCTTTTTCAGGTATTTTATCTCCTCAATGAGGAGCGGTTTCGTACAGTAACCGACTTTGTGGACAGACACGCAATAGTGAGCCTGTTCCAAAACCGTGCGCGGTTAGCGCACAGTCAATTAGTTTTGGCACAGCCTCCGGCGCTAAAAATTCACCCGTTTACGTTATTGACAGTGCCGCGCACTCCCCTTTCCGCCCGGTGAGAATGTCAAGGCCGTGCCCCAGCGTACCGATGATGAACGAAAGATTTTCCCGCACC
>JAISZQ010000264.1 GCA_031269165.1 Spirochaetaceae bacterium | reverse complement strand
GGGCTGCGTCCCAGCACCGCCGCTATCGCCCTCACACCGTCCCCCCGCATCCACATGATTTGCAGACAAAGACGCTCCGATTCGCTAAAATGATGATATGACCGCATGATTTCCCTCCGTGTTTTGGTTCTCAACCTTATTCTACACGCTGGTTCTCGTGCGGTCTATTTCCTCCCCTACTGTTGCACTTGCTGTTGTATTTTACCACACCCCCGCAACGCCCCCGGCCCCGCAGGGAAGGCCCACACCCTGGATTGCTTCGCTTCGCCGGCTCACTCGCAACGACGATCCCCCGTCATTGCGAGGCCCCCAGGGGCCTTCCTTGGGCGCGTCATGAGGGAAACGGCCCTCGGCCCCCCTTCGGGGGACAAAACCATGCGGTGCATGGTGACCAACGCAAGCGTAGGTTTGGTGGGCGTACCCCAAGCGTCCACGGATGAACGCATTACTGAAACACACCGTGTGTGCCGCACACCTACGGTGTGCCACGCCCCGACCCGGAAGCCCGAAGCAGGACGCGGAGGGCTGTAGGGGCCCACGCCCTCGTCATTGCGAGGAGCAAAGCGACGAAGCAATCCAGGCGGAGATATATCCCCACTGGATTGCTTCGCTCCGCTCGCAATGACACCCGCCAAAGCGAGGAACCAATAGGTTCCCCGAGGAACCCATCCGTCCCTAAGGGCTGAGACGCATACGTCCCTAAGAGGCTATTTCAAAACCTCAAGTTTTGACAAGGCAAACTTTGTTTGCCCAGCAACCTTAAAGAACGCAGTTTCGCAGGGCTTTAGCTAGTGGGTCGCTTGTTTTACAAGTTTCTCATGCCGGGGCGGCCCCGGCGATGAAATTTTTCAGCAGGATGTAAACGGCGCTTGTCCAAAGATAGGCGGTGTCATCATAGCCTTCATTGAACAAGGCATCATAGTTTTCATAAAAAGTGTCCGGACGGCCTTCCAGGGTTTTTACAAAACGGGTTGCGCTATCGCGGGCAAATTCTTTTTCCCCGCAATCCGCAAGCCCCCGAACCAACAGAAACATCGCGGGAGGCCAGAGTGGGCCACGCCAATAGGCATTCGGCTTATTCGGGTCGCCGCGCCGCTGATCGTAAAGCGCGCTGTCAAGACACTCTGTCGCAAAACCACGCGGAGTCAGAAAATGCCCCTCTGTTTTTAACTCGGTAATAAGCGCGCGCCGCACGTGTTCAGGCAACCGTTTTCCCAGAATAACCGGGATCAGTCTGATTAACGAAGTCGTTTGAAAGGGCCTATTTTCAGGCGAAATGCACATAAAAGCACCGTTTGAAAAAAGGTCGCGAATCATACGTTCAATATGCGCTGTCGTTTTCCTTTCCCATGCGGCAGCCTCCGCCGTTTTTCCAGAAAGGCGGAGTAACCGCGCGATGGCGGAAAACTGGAATGCCATATATGCGTTAACATCGGGCGTTATGCAGGGAGTCCCACCGTCAAAACAAGTCGCGTTGTCCCAGCCGGAATCGAACCCGTGCGCGTAATAAAAAAGCCCCACGTCATTGCACCGGCGATTTTGCCAAAATTCCGTCCAGCGAATCATGCCGTTAATCAAAAACGCCCTGTCTTTTTCGGGGGGCAGACAACCCGCATCCAACAACAGTTCGATAAAAAACCCCTGAACCGGCGGTTTTACAAACCAGTCTACCACAAGATAGGGATTAATCGCGTCAGGAATACTGCCATCTTCTTTTTGCAGTTCAAAAAAAACAAGAATATTATCCCAGCAGAGATCGGGGCGTGACTGGGCAAGCGCGAGGGATATGAAACAATTATCCCAGCCCCAGACAAGATTCATCAGATTTTTTGACGCGGCGCAACAATCACGTAAAAAATAACCGCGCTTGGTATAACTGGATGTAAAAAGCAGGTAAAGCGCCAGTGTCCGGTGGCTGACCACGTTCCCGTCCGCATTATTTTTTCCATCGGTTTCATACTTCCCGCAAAAGGCGTTGAAATCCGCGAGAAAGGCTGCCGGGTTTTTATAAGGGAATTCCGCCTCAATTGCCGGGAGGCGCGTTTGAGCGGCGTTAAAAATCAGTTTCCAGCGCTGGTTTTCCCGGGACGAAACAAAAATGCGGCAGCAGTCCGCACGATATGCCAAGTCCCCGCCTTGAACGGTAAGGGTAACCGTATAGAATGATACCGGAAAATACGCGATAAATTTTTCCCGTTCGCGGACGGTGTTTACCGGCACATTATCGGCATGACCGTATTCCAGTACCAGCGAAGCGTTATCCGCCGAAATAGCAAGTGATTCCCATTCAGAAAATGCGATCTCAACTTTGCCTTCCTGAGTTTTGAGCGTTAATAGGTGCGGCTTAAAATCAATTTCATATTCGCAGAACCGCATGTCCGCACGACAGGGCACGAGGCGTAAAACATGATCGGAAACTTTTGGCCGACCGGTTCCCCATTCGGGCCGAATAAGTGTCCGTATCCATATACCGCCTCCCTTTTCCGCCGGGTCTTTTCCCACCGCAATATAGCTTCCCGGCGCGGAAAAGGGAATCTTTTCAAGATTAAACGAATTATTCATCGAAGGGGGCCGACTCCAAGTCACGAAACAACCATTTTGCCTCAAAGGGATCAAGCCGTTCCCGAATACCGCCGGGAAGTGTCAAGGCACAGGATTCGCCGCTTACATTGATGAGCGCGTAAACACAGCCTTTTTCCTCTTCCGCCTTCCGTTTCAGCACAAAAACACGCGGATCAATGGCCAAGACTTTTTGCGAAGCGTCCGGGGCGAAATGCGGGCACCGCACCCTTTTTTCAATAAGCGCCTTCAGCGTGAAAAATGTTTTTGACGGGAGGCTGCCGCCGTCATTCAGCGCTTTTTCAATTTCCGTATAACTGAATTTCTTCCGGTTAATTCTCCGGTTGATTCCGCTTGTTTCCGCGCCGTGCAGGTCATTGCGTGTGCCTAATATACTGTTGTAGTAGATGGCGGGAAGGCCGCTTAGCGAAAGCAACAGAACATGAGCGGCGGCGAACCGTTTCAAACGAATTGCGTCATCCTCGTCATTATCACTGAGCGCGTCTATATAACTGATATTTAATTCATAAGGTTCCTGAATGCCGCCAGGAAGCGACCGATAACTAATTTTTCCGCCGCGCCTTATTACCGTATCCACCATCAATTTTTTTTCGCGGTCATTGAGAATCCCCTCAACCGGCCTCACTCCGATGCCGTCATGCGAGGCAAGAAAATTGAAATAGGCCGTCCCTTTTTCACATTGATCAAGATTCGCTGCCCAGTGGGTTAATTTTTCCGCATTGCCCGCAATAAAAGAGTACAAGACAAGCGGCGGCAGGGGAAATTGATACACGAGAGAAGCCTCGTCCTTTCCATTTCCAAAATAGGCAATATTGTCCTTGTGCGCGACATTTGTTTCGGTGATAAGCGCGCAATTTGGAGAAATGGCATTTAATACCGAGCGCATGATTTTAATTATTTCATGTGTTTCGCGCAGGTGCATACAGCTTGTCCCCAATTTTTTCCAGATAAACCCAATCGCGTCAAGCCGGATAAAACGCGCCCCGCGCGTTGTATAGAGCAGAAGAATATCCAGCGCCTCAAGCAGCACGGCGGGATTGGCATAATTGAAATCAACCTGATCTTCGCTAAACGTCGTCCAAACATGGCGCACAACGCCGTCCTGCGTGGTAAAAGGGGTTAAAAGCGGATGCGTGCGCGGACGTATTACCTGCGTATAATCGGCATTTGGATCGCAGTCGATAAAAAAATCACGGTATTTTTCATCGCCGGATAAAAACCCCTTGAAATACGCGCTTGATACGGAACAATGATTTATCACGGCATCAAGCACCAGATCAAAATTTTTGCTTAAAGCGTCAATGTCGCTCCATTCCCCCAAATTTTTATTGACGGTCCGATAATCGCTGACGGAAAAACCATCGTCCGATGTATACGGAAACATAGGGAGAATATGAACGATATTCACACAGCCGTGCAACCGTTCCGTTAGAAAGCGGTTCAAGGTTTTTAACGCCTCGCCTTTTTTATCATTATGAAGGGAATCGCCATAGGTGATGAGCGCAACGTCTTTTTCGGAAAGCGAAGGATATTTTTTAACGGGCACCGCTTTCCATTTCTCAACAAGCGCCGTGATAGCGGCGAACACGGCATCCGCCTTGCCGGGATAGAGAAGATCAAGACGGGCTTTAATGGTGTTCATGCTATCCTCTTATTCGTTTTTCCGTCGCAGAATCGAAAAACAGCACTTTTCCCTCAAGGATGCCCACCCGTATTTCATCCTTGCTTTTATGCGTTAGTACCGGTGTCATTATTTTTAGCTCATTCACCTTGCCTGTCCCGTCGTCAAGGCGCATGATTAAAATAAGATGCGACCCCTGCGGCTCGATAAAATCTATTTTCCGTTTGAATAAAAATTCGTCTTCTTCGCCGTTAATCGAATAACATTCGGATCTCACGCCCATTATGGCGTTTTTTCCGGCATATTCTTTCATGTAAGAAAACTTAGGCAACGGCAACTTGTAATTAAAAAACGCATTTTCGGCAAAAAGGATTCCGCCTTTTTCTTTTATGGTTACCTCATAAAAATTTGCCGGAGGAGATCCGATAAAAGAAGCAACAAATACCGTTTCGCAGTCGTTGTAAACCTCATTCGGCGTTCCAATTTGTTCAACAACGCCGTTACGCATAATGACAATTCTATCGGCAAGACTCATCGCCTCGGACTGGTCATGCGTAACAAAAATGGATGTCGAACCGATTTTTTCATGGATGCTCTTTAATTCCGTGCGTGTCGAAACACGGAGCATCGCGTCAAGGTTTGAAAGCGGCTCGTCCATCAGAAAAAGATCCGGTTCCACAACGATTGAGCGGGAAACCGCCACCCGCTGCCGCTGGCCGCCTGAAAGCTGGGCCGGATAACGGTCCAGATAGCCGTCAATATTGGTAATCGCGGCGGCGGTATGTACCTTTTGCTTTATCTCGTCTTTGTCATATTTTTTTCCGTCTTCCTTTTTTCGGAATTTCAACGGATAAGCAATATTTTCAAACACCGTCATATGCGGCCAAACCGCATAGCTTTGAAAAATCATCGATACGCCCCGGTCTTTCGGTGGAAGGCTTTTTATTGACGTTCCGTTTACGACAATATCGCCGCCGGTAACGTCCTCCAACCCCGCGATCATTCTGACAATCGTTGTTTTCCCGCAACCGGACGGCCCCAAAAGAACAATGAACTCACCCTTTTCAATATCGAGGTTCAGGTTGTTCACAATCGCACTGCCCTTCGGATGATACTTTTTTTGAAGGTCTTTTAACTCTAAATACGCCATCTTTTTCTCCTAAAGTGAAACGCTTCCCCACATATTACTGACATAACGGCGGACAATAAAAGTGAAGACAAGCGCGGGTATTACCAGAATAACGCCACCTGCCGCAGAATACTGAAAACTCGTCATATTGCTGCCGACCGACTGGTACACGGAAAGCGCCAGCGTCGGATGATTACTCGTCAGTATCAGCGCGGAAAGCGTGTCGTTCCATGCCGTTAAAAAAGCGTACATACTGGAGGCCGCGATTGCGGGAACCGCAAGCGGAAAGGTTATCCGCAAAAATGTCTGGATGCTGTTTGCGCCGAATACCAGCGACGCTTCCTCAAGTTCACGTCCAATGCCGAGGAAAATGCTGCTGGTAATCCATGAAGTCAGCGCAATATTCGGCAGCGCGTAGAGAATCGCGAGCCCAAGCATGGTATCGTAGAGGTTCAGTTTGATCAAAATCCCGGCCAGCGGAATACTGATTCCGACCATCGGGAACATACGGACAACCAGCAGCATGATATTAATCTGATCCTTCAGCATGAATTTATACCGGGCTATCGCGTATCCCGCCAGACTGCCGAAAGTAACCGAAATTAAAATGGTCAATAGAACCACGACAATACTGTTCACAAAGGCTTCCTCTGCCTTATTGGTCACCTTGAAAAAGACCACAAAGTTTCGCAGGACATCTTTTTTCAGAACAATTTCAATCGGCGCGTTTCCTGTTTTGGCGGGTTCCATTTTCTGGGCGATAGCGTCTTCCGTCATTGATACGGAAAGAATATCAAGCAGATAACGCCGAATATCGTCCATATCGCCGCTTGTCATGGCCGGTTTATAGCCGTCTTTGCCCTGGTATTCAAGGCGGTACGCTCTTTCCTCGGCAACCCATGTTACCTTAAGCCCCACGTTCATATTGGGTAACATCCGCGACATACCATTTTCAAAATCGCGAACCGAAGAAAAAGCCGTCGTGAAAAAGAAAAGCAACGGCACCACCACCATCATCAATACCCCGGCGCAGACAAGATAAACCACGCACCATTCGGCAGCCTGTGCTTTTTTCATTTTTGTGTTGCTCCATCAAACGCAGTTTTTTTCTTGGCGGCGGAAAAATAGATAAATGTTGCCAACAGCACCAGAGCGGTTGTGATAAGGGAATAGGTATAGGTCAACTTGCGGGCATACTCATAGCCATACCCGATTTGCTGGAAAAACGCGACCCGCTCAACAAGAAAGGGCACCGCGTTAAAGCCCATCACCATAACGGCAATTGACCACACCTGAACCGCCGCTATCATGCGCAGGATAACCGATGTGATAATTGACGGTTTGAGCAGGGGAAGCGTAACATCAATCAGTATCCGCCATCTATTTGCGCCGAAAATATAGGCCGCCTCGCTGTACTCTTTCTGCATATTTTGCAGACCGGCGATAAGGATAATCATTACGGAAGGCATAACGGTCCACGTGTCAATTAAAATCAGCAACAGAACGCCGTCAAACCCGCGCGCGCTTAAAAACGTAACCGGCTCCCGCAAAATATGGAAGCTCATTGCCACATGATTGATCCAGCCGGTATCAATAAGCCCGGTTTTCCAGAGAATGGCGACGACCGTCGGGGGCACCGCCATCGGGATCATCGTCATAAACATCATAAAACGCGAGCCGGGGAAACGCTTGTTCAGCAGAACCGCCAGCATAAGCGCGACAAAGTACTGAATGACCACCGAAACGGCGGCAAAAATCACGGTGTTGACAAACGCGGATCCAAACAGCGGATCGTTTTGCAGAATCAGCTTGATGCTGAACAGCGGGTCAAACGCCCCGTTATAGTCGGTAAATACTTCCTTCACCCCGGCCAAAATCGGCGCGACCCAAAAGACCGCGTAATATATAAAGGCCGGTAAAAGAAGGAAGTAGGGCGTGTTTTTCTTGTTAAAAACCGCCCCGGCGAGAACCGCAAACGGCTTTTGCTGTTTGTCCGCACTTACCGCCATCTATTTCCTCATCCCGTCAAGCTGATCCTGATACGCGGTAATATCCGCTTGGGTCAGCGTTTTCCCGCTTAAAACCGCGTTGTAAATATCGGTGTAGAGCATCTTTACGGCATCCCAGCTTACAAAGTCGGCGGTGGGGAGCCCGGTTACCCGCGCTCCCGTCGCAAGCGAATCAATGCCCGCCCGCATAATCCGGTCGGTCGTCCCCTCGCCAAGCAACGCGCCGGCCTCTTTTACCGGGCTCATGACCCCGCCCAAGCCCTTGCAGTATCGGTAATTGTTTGCCTGGTCCGCGTTATAGGCAAGCCACTTCTCCGCAAGTTCCCGGTTTTTCGCGCCTTTGACGATACCAAGCGTCCACGCGCCGGCGGTCGATCCGGTTTTGCCGGTGCTGCCGACCGGGCCGGGCCCAAGCACATAAGCATCGGGAGCGGCTTTGTACGCGTCGCCCAGCGGTCCCATATGCGCGAAACTCAGCCACAAGTCGCCGTTTTTAATCAGTTCCATCGGGCGGTTATACTGGGAAAGAAGCCCGGCATCAAGCACGGACTTGCCCCGCGCCATCTCGGCAATGATCCCAAAGGCGACAAGCGTGGCGGGATGATCAATTTTGGGATAGACATCCAGCCCGTAAGCAAGTTGCACGCCACCTAGGGGATAGAGCAACTGCGAGCCTGAGGTACCGGTCGGGAAACCGGTCTTTGCGCCCTGTCCGGCCGCCGCAATCGCGTTACCCCAGTCGCGGAATTGTTCCCATGTAATTTTCGTGATCTCCGTAACCTTGCCCGACCCGTCCTTTTTTACCTCCACGTCCGGCGGCATATAGGGCAACGCGAGCCGGTTTGCCAAAAAGATGTATATATCGAAAGAAATTGGCATGAAATATCGTTTTCCGTCCCGGTTCGTCGAAGCGTCAAACATATCGGTAAACGTGACCGGGAAGCCCCGTACCAGTTCCGTTATGTCCTCCGTCCAGCCGCCCTGCGTGTAAGGGCCCATGTTGGCCGTATCCACAAAAACGATGTCGGTCGTTACATTGCGGTTGTCAATCTCCGACTTGATCTTCGTGATGCCATCCGCCTGCGAGGAATACGTGATATTAACCTCTGCCTTTTCCTTATCCTTGAAGGCCGACACAAATTCATCAAAGAACAATTTTTCGTTTGGCTCTGAAAGACCGCCCGCGATAAGGATATTCAACTGCCGCTTCTCGCCCGCGCAACCGATCAAAAGACTGGCCGCCATCACCAGGACAAGCACTAAAAACCCATGTTTTTTCATAACACGCTCCTCATGCGTGAGACCGTGCAGAACCACCCGCGTTTGTTCGCGGATAGTCCGTCTCCTCACGTTACTATAGATTGGTTCCGCAAAACATCGTTTACGAAACCGTAATGGTGCTATTATAGATTGCTTCCAAAAATAGGTCAATAGAAAAGACGTAAATTTTCAGAAATTTCTTCTTATTTTTGATTTTTTTTCGTGTAACTATTCAAAATCATTTCCCAAAAAGTGTGGTATAGGTTTTATGTCAGGGGATCGGCGCAAGCGAGACCCCCAAACTTTGGAAGATTTCTTTGAGAGGCTTGGAGAAATTGCAGATTTTCCTTAATAACTCATGTTACGCAAAAGTGCCATTATCCCCCATGTTAAAAGCAGACAGTAATTCCATTCCCCTCTTCAATGATGCCATGTAAATCTGTGATTTTACTGCAAAGTGATTGTA
>JAISZQ010000165.1 GCA_031269165.1 Spirochaetaceae bacterium | reverse complement strand
TGCCTAAAACGACGAACTCCCGGCACAGCCTGCCTGTGTTTCATAATCTGGTGAAAGGGATGGTGTTAGGCGGGCCTAACCAGGTGTGGGCGGGCGATATCACCTATATCCGCACGGATCAGGGCTTTCTGTATCTGAGCCTGCTGATGGATTTGTGGTCCAGAAAGGTAGTTGGCTTTCATGCGGGGGACACTCTGGAAGCCGAAGGGGCTGTCCGCGCCCTGGAGATGGCGCTTAAGGAACTGCCGAGGGGGACGTTTCCCGTCCGCCATTCGGACCGGGGCTGCCAGTACTGCTCGCACAGGTACGTTGAAAAACTCAATGCCCGCGGACTTTCAATAAGCATGACCGAAGAGATGCATTGTTACGAAAAAGCAAAAGCCGAACGGCTGAACGGAATATTGAAACAGGAATATTCCCTTGGCTGCTCGTTTCGGAGCAAGAAACAGGCGCTCGCGGCGGTTGATGAGGCGGTGTTTCTTTACAACACCAGGCGGCCTCATCTGTCCCTTAACTATGAAACGCCTGAAAAAATGCACCGGAGAATTGCATGAAATATGTCAACCTATTTCAGGACTTGACACGTGAAGGCTGGGCGCGTCATTCCCGTCATGTTCCGGTATCTGTTTTCAATTCCCCGAAGGAGGCGGGTGCCGTTTAGGAAACGGTTGCCGGGCAGACCTTCTCCAAGGCCATCGGTCGGCGATGGTCCGCCATCTTTGGGTGGGGAACATTGAGGCTGTCTGTAACGCTGTTTTTGTCGGCTAACCGGGCGGAAACACGGAGGAAAACGTGAATTAGGGTAAAAAAGGCGCTTCCGACCCTAATCCAGCCGGGCGGGGGCTGCCCCAAGCGGACGGGGACAGCCCTCAGCCACAATATTTGCGCGAAAACCGTCTTTCCAACGCCTTTTTTCCGTTTTTCCTTGCTATGCGCCGCATTTATCCGTGTTTTCCCGCCCCGGCACCCCGGAAACAGCCCGAAATTCGTTTCTTTTTTGCCTTTCCCCCGGCGACGCGGGCAGACCTCTCCTAACGCCATCGCCGACCGATGGCCCGCCATCGTTGGCCGATGGCGGGCCGTCTTTGGACGGCACCGCAGAGGCTGTCTGTAACCCCTTTTTGGCCGTGAAGCGGGGCGGTTAGCCGGGCGGAAACACAGAGGAAAACGTGAATTGGGGCGAAAAAGGCGTTTCCGAGCCCATTCCAGCCTGGCGGGGGCTGCCCCAAGATAACTTGTAGACCATCCCCGCCGGTACCGGCTTGCTTGCCTCCGCCTCGACCGCGTCCCAGTCCACCTCTTTCGCCCACTCAGGCGGCTCCCCCGCCAGAATCTCCGACCAGTACCGGTCCCCCCAGACGTGCCCCTTCCTCCCCGTGCGAAAGTTGAACCGGACGGAGAACGTCTGCTTCAGCCAGTGCATAATCTTCGGCAGTTTGAACCCGTCTTCGGGCTTGATGTAAAACGAGAGTGTGCAACCCTCGATTTTAAGCCCGCGCATCTCGAAACGAAAGCGTCCCTTCGTTTCGACAAGCACCCGGCAGAAAAGCGCCGCCGTCCACTCCATCGGGAACAAGGGCTCACTGATGTTAATTCCGGTACGAACCTCATACCAGACATCTTCTGCTAATTGTCTTTTTTGTCTCATATCATATAGCCTCCGGCTATATATGCGGTTGTCGGCCGTAGCGCTTTAATCAAACACGAAAAAGGCGCGAAAAAGTGCAAAAACAGTGCGGTCTTGAAACAAGCCAAGAAAAGAAAGGTCCGCAGATTGCGCGGATTAACACGGATCGAGCGGGGTATAATCTGTGACGCCTTTTGGCACAAATGGCGCAATCCGCGTCAATCCGCAGACAAAATTCTTACGTTGTTGACAGGGAAAGGCGCGGCAAATTGCCGATTCCCCTTTTTTTGAAATCGGCATTGCTGTTTTGAAACAGACTCATCTCCAGTATTTATTAATTCTATGCTATACTATCAAGGTGATCGCGCTCAGTTTTGTTCTGGTTCCGGCCGTTATCATCCTCGTTATTCTGGCAAACACGTTTTACCAGAACCAGAAGATGGTGCGGCACGACAACTACGCGCTCAGGCATTCGTTCACCCTGCCGCTGGTGTGCGTGTTTTCCCTCCTCTGGAGCGTAACGTTCTGGCTGTATCATGTCGGTATAAGCACGTCCGTTACCCGGATGGCACTGTATCTGCACGAGATCGTTATCCTTCTTATCTTGCCGATGGGAACGTTGTGGCTTATCGGCAGGAACATGGATATCCTTGTTTCAAAATACTTCCTGTGTCTTCAGCTTTTTCTTACCGGCATTTTTTTGCTCTTTTATTTTACGGGTAATTTTCATACGGTGGCGCTTCCCGGCCGTTCGGCGCGGTTTGTCTCGGATTCCCAGCCTGTGTTTCTGCTCTATCTCGCCTATACGTCGGCGGCACCGCTCGTCTGGGGCGTCATTCTGCTGGAGAACGCAAAAAAGTCCCGGTTTAAGCGGGGCTGGATGCTGCTCTTCGTGTTTATTCCGGTTCTCGCCGCGAGCAGCGTGATTCTGTTTGTCCGGTTTTCCCACCCGTGGACGCGGTATTTCAGCAATTATCTTCAGGCGAGCATCATCATCGTGTTTCACCTGCTTTCCAATCTGTACAGCGTCCGGTTTATCTCCAACGGCAGGGCGGCCGATTATGTCTTTACCAATGTTGACACGCCGTTTCTCTTTGTCTCTCCCGATGAAACCATTTTTCATGCGAACAAGGCGGCGGCGCATTTTTTTGGGATGCCGATCAAAACCCTCGTGGGGAAAACGCTGGTCGATCTCTTTCTCTTTCATGATAAGTTGCCCGGCGATTTGATGCAGCCCCTTCCGGGGAAGCCGGTCAACCAGCGCGTGAAACTCCGGGGCGTGTGCATAAACAACGCGGCCATCTGCGAGTTGTTCATCGTGCGCCGATTCGACCATTTCAAGGAGATTGTCTGCGCAATCGTCGACGTGCATGACATTACGGAACGGGAAAACTTCATCGCCGAACTGGAGGAAGAGCGGAAGAAGGCCGAGGCGGCCTCGCTGGCAAAGAGCGTGTTTTTGGCAAACACGAGCCACGAGATACGCACGCCCCTCAACGCGATTCTCGGCATGAGTGAGCTTGCGTCGCGGGAAGACTTGTGTCCTGCGGCGCGAGAACACGTGGAAAGCATACAACAGGCGGGGAAAAACCTTCTCTCCATCGTCAACGACATTTTGGATCTTTCAAAGATAGAGGCGGGAAAATTGGATATTGTCTACCGTGAATACTATTTTTCTTCCCTGCTCAACGACTGCCTCAGCATCATAAAGACACGCCTCTTGGAAAAGCCCATCAAATTCACCGTTGATGTCGAAAAAACAATTCCCGCGATTCTCATCGGCGCGGAAGACCGGGTGCGCCAAATCGTGATCAACCTGCTGAGTAACGCGGTGAAGTATACCGAAGAGGGGAGCATCATCTTTTCCGTCAAAGCCGAGCGGCTTGAAAAAACGGAACAGGAGGAGGAAGACCGCATAACCTTGTATTTCAGCGTTTCCGACACGGGCCGGGGCATTCGGGAAGAAAATATAGCGGAAGTGTTTAAGTCGTTCAGCCGCTTTGATACCCACAAGAAGGTAACGACCGAAGGGACGGGGCTGGGCCTTGCGATCAGCCGCAGGTTATGCCGGATGATGGGCGGAGACATCACCGTGCGGAGCGTCTATGGAAAGGGAAGCGTCTTCACCGCGTTCATACCGCACGGCATCGCCGACAAAACGCCTTTCGGCTCTTTCGTGGGAATCGAAGGGCGGACGGGCACGTCGATGTACGAACGCATCGAGGTGCGCTGGACCGCGCCGGACGCGAAAATCCTCATCGTTGACGACATTGTTACCAACCTGAAAGTCGCGCAAGGGCTTCTTGCGCCCTTTGAATGCGAGATTGATCTGTGTACCCACGGGGCTCAGGCGGTCACGATGGTCAAAAACGAACGCTACGACCTGGTGTTCATGGATCACATGATGCCGGGCATGGACGGCATCGAAACGACCGCCGCGATACGCGCATGGGAGGAGGCCCAGCGGAACTCGCCCGAGGATGCGGAAAGGCACACCCCCATCATCGCGCTTACCGCAAATGCCTTGAGCGGCATGGAAGAAATGTTTTTGAGCAAAGGTTTTGACGGCTATCTCGCCAAACCAATTGCAATCAAGAGCCTCAACACCATCATGGAAACGTGGATCCCCCACGAAAAACGCCAAAAGAAGACCCCCGCCATTGAGGGAAACGCTGATTAAATCAAAAAAAGAGGAAAAGGTCCGCGGATTACGCGGATTTATCGGCGGGGGATTGTCATTGCGAGGGCGTAGCCCGAAGCAATCCAGCCGGGGAGAGCATTCACCCTGGATTGCTTCGCTCCGCTCGCAATGACGGGGAGAGTTGTCATTGCGAGGAGCGAAGCGGCGAAGCAATCCAGAGGGGGAAGGCGTTCACCCTGGATTGCTTCGCTCCGCTCGCAATGACGCGGGAACCATTGTCATTGCGAGGGCGTAGCCCGAAGCAATCCAGACGAGGCTGCCGCTGGATTGCGCCTTGTTTAATCGGGGGAAGCGGCGCGGCGCGGCGGCTTTTTGCTGTAGGCTTTCCGCGTTCCATCGGTTTTTGCCGCCCGATCCGGTTTCCCCGGAGAGAACCCTCTCTTTCGCGCACTCTCCTTGTTGAGAGCCTTGAGCGCGTCGTCAAGCCCTTTCAAAAAAACGGCCTTATCCTCGTCAAACACGATCAGCGACTGCCGCTCGAACCGCCCCTCCTCCTCTTTTTTGCTCTCAACAATGTTGAGATAGAGGTCTCCCATCCGGTTTTCTTTCACGTTAAAAAAATACGTCCTTTTCGGCAACTGCACTGTTGTCGAAAACACTTCCCCGCGTACCGCCATGCCATAAATCTAACCAAACCGGCCCGTTTTGTCAAGTGAGCCTGTTCCAAAACCCTGCTCAAGGGGCAATCGGCAATGTGCCGCGCTTTCCCCTTTTTTTACCCCAAATTAAACTCAAGCGCAAATGTTTTTATGAATGCGTCATTATCATGGACTTCAACAAGACTCTGATATTTTAGAAAAAAAAGTATTGCGCTATGAGTTGATGATGATAGCGGATATGGCTCAGTGCGTAAAAATATATAAAGACAAAAGATAAAAAGGGGTGAAGTTTTTTGGTAGATGAGGCTGTTCCAAAACTTCAGTTTTTGGAACAGCTTCCCTAGATTTAAGGGAAAAACCGGGGCCTTTGACCGGTTTTTCCAAGAGCCTGTTCCAAAACCGTGCGCGTTAGCGCACAG
>JAISZQ010000155.1 GCA_031269165.1 Spirochaetaceae bacterium | reverse complement strand
TGGCGAACATATTTGCCGCCAAACCGAGAGTTAGGAGAAAAACTAAAACTTTTTTGGGATTTTTCCACCGTGCCGGGGCTCAGTTTACCGGACGGGCGGCCGGGTGTCAAGGGGTCGCGGAAATGTGCGCGTTCACGCAACGGGATTTTTTATGACCGTGAACGGCATGAACGCGCACGGTTTTTTTCACTTTCTGTCTTTCCGCATCCGTGTTGTCTGTGGTTCACCGTGATTGGACCGGGAATGGAGGGGGGGGGGGATAGTGGAGGCGCGAAGTGCCGGAACGAGGGGGAAGGCGCGGCAAATTGCCGATTCCCCCTTTTGCTGAGATTCTGAACAGGCTCTTAAGTTGTTGACAGCTTCCTAAACAGCACCCGCGCCAAAGGCTCAACGTGACCCCTTATCCGCAACTCTGGCACGATTCTTGCTACATATTTTGAAACATCTTATTCGCAGGAGGATAAAAGTGCGAAAAAAATTGTTCGTTTTAGCGGTGCTTTTTCTGTGCGCGGGGGGCATTTCCCTTTTCGCCCAAGAAAGCCTTGAAAGTCTGGGGTTTTCCCTAGACGTGGTGTGGCTCTTCATCGGCGCCATCCTGGTGTTCATCATGCAGGCCGGCTTTGCCCTTGTAGAAACCGGGCTGACCCGGGCTAAAAACGCCACCAACATCACGATGAAGAACGTGATGGACTTCTGTTTCGGCGCTATCGTGTATTGGGCCATCGGCTGGGGCTTTATGTACGGAAAAGATGCCCTGGGCGGCCTTATCGGGACCGACCAGTTTTTCTTCAGTCCCATGTCGGTCGATTTTGAGAGCGGGAACTTCTACAAAAGCTGGTTCTTCCAGGTAGTCTTTGCCGCCACTGCGGCGACTATCGTATCCGGCGCGATGGCGGAGCGGACCCAGTTCAAGTCCTACCTGATCTACACCTGCTTTATTTCGGCGTTTATCTACCCGATTTCAGGCCACTGGGTCTGGGGCGGCGGCTGGCTTGCCGAATTGGGGTTCCACGACTTCGCGGGTTCCACGGTAGTCCACTCCGTAGGCGGCTGGGCGGCCCTGATGGGGGCGACCGTTCTCGGCCCCCGGCTGGGGAAATATGTGAAAGGGGCCGACGGCACAACTTCCGTCAAAGCCTTTCCCGGCCACAACATTCCCTATGCGGCGTTGGGCGTACTACTCCTCTTTTTCGGGTGGTTCGGCTTTAACGGCGCGTCCACCGGCATCGCCACCGTGGGCGGCGGGGGTATCTGGAGCGGCCTCAACATCGCCCGGGTTTGCGTGACCACCTGTCTTGCCGCAGCGGCCGGCGCGGTGAGTGCCATGATCTTCTCGTGGATATGGTTCAAGAAGCCTGACGCATCCATGACCCTTAACGGCCTTCTCGCGGGCCTTGTGGGAATTACCGCCCCCTGCGCGGTGGTTTCTCCGGGCGCGTCGATAATCATCGGGCTTATTGCCGGCATTCTCGTGGTACTTTCGGTGGAGTTCATCGACAAAGTGCTCAAGATCGACGATCCCGTGGGCGCGGTTTCCGTACATTGCGTGTGCGGCATTTTCGGCACCATCGCTGTGGGAATCTGGGCCAACGCGCCGGAAGACGGCGTCCTCGGCCTTCTCCACGGCGGCGGGTTTACGCAACTGGGCGTGCAGTTTATCGGTATTCTGGCGGTAGGGGCATGGGCGGCGCTTACGAGCCTCCTCCTGTTCCTCGTCATCAAGGCTACCGTTGGCCTTCGGGTCAGCGCCCGGGAAGAACTGGTCGGCCTTGACCTGTCGGAACACAAGGCGGAAGCCTACGCCGGTTTCCAGATCTTTAGCAATATGTAAGGAGGAAGATGATGAAACTTATTATCGCTTATATTCAGCCTCACGCCCTGAACGACGTGAAGCAGGAACTCTACAAGGCGGAAGTGTTTAAACTATCGGTCACCAACGCGATGGGTTGCGGTCAGCAGAAAGGCTACTCCGAGCAATTTCGCGGTGTCGACATCGAGGTGAACCTCCTCAAAAAGGTGCGCCTTGAAATCGCCGTCAACGACAACTTCGTAAAACCCACGATCGAGGCCATCGTCAAGGGCGCGCGTTCCGGCGAAATCGGCGACGGCAAAATCTTTGTGTTGCCGATTGAAGAAACGATCCGCATCCGCACGGGCGAAACCGGTAGCGGCGCGATTGGGTGATGAGGAAAGGAGCGGCAAGGAGAGGAGGGGGAAGTCTCCCCCTCGCTCCGGCCAGCTCAAACCATTGCGGGGTATACCTCGCAATGGTTTGAGCCGTCCTCCGCTACCCCCTCTGCGGGGGTTTCCCACCCCCGCAACGCCCCCGGATCCGGCAAGCGCTTTCGCGCTTGGACTTGGTTCTAGGCGTAACTGTTGTGGACAAGACAAAAAACAATCACAATAAAAAGAGGTGAGCCTCACAGCCGTTTCGTGCGGTTGTGAGGTTTTTTATGTCCGACACAACTTGGCCGATGAGCGCGGAAGCGCTTCGGGAAGTTCACACGATCCACCTGAAAACCCACGATGATCTATGTTACGTTAATGTAGAATTTGCGCAGTAAAATGAACAAATACATGAGGGCAACGTCTTTTACTTTGATACCGGGTCGATAGGCCGGTAGCACGCCTCTTGGAACAGGCACCGTTTAGATAGCGGCCCCCCGTCATTGCGAACCTGCGGCAACACAGTTGCCGTGGGTGAAGCAATCCAGACGAGGGACGTTCTCCCTGGATTGCTTCGCTCGGCAATGTGCCGCCCGCTCGCAATGACGGACGGGACGGGCACCGTTTAGAAATCGGTTGCCAAGCGGGAGAGCAACACCAGCGAGCACGCCTCTGGGCGGGTACCGTTTAGATAGCGGTCCCCCGTCATTGCGAACCCGCGGCAACATGGTTGCCGTTGGTGAAGCAATCCAGACGAGGGACGTTCTCCCTGGATTGCTTCGCTCAGCAATGCGTCGCCCGCTCGCAATGACGGGCCGTTCCGGTACCGGATTGCAGGGCCAAACCAGCCTCGTTCCGGGGCATGGACCCAAACAGCGCCCGCCCCCTGCCGCAACGTACAAAGCCTGTCAAAACCTCAATATTTTTCGCCTTTTTTCACGCTTTTTTCCCGTTTGATTAAAGCAACGCGGCTGACAACGCCTTAATAGAGGGTATAAGGCCGTTCCGAAACATTCGTTTTGGAAAGGCCCCATCTCTCTACAGGAAGGTACTTATGAAAGGACCACGAGAATTGGCGGAAAACGTCTGGTACGAGGTTCGCACCGAGATTAATGTCGGCGAGCCTTTGTTCCGGCTGGCGTGGGCGGTGACGCTCTTTTACCGCGTTCTTATCGAAACGAAGGCGAAATTCGGTTTCGAGATGCGCGGGCTTGTGCTCAATGAGGCATGGCTCTCGTTCTACATAAGGCCCGCCAACGGGCTTGAGTTGCCCAAGATTATGCAGTGGCTGAAACAAACGTTCTCCCTCCGGTTCAACGTGCGGACGGGAAGGAAGGCGCACCTTTGGGGGGAGCGGTACTGGTCGGAGATACTCGCGGGGGAGCCGCCGCCTGAGGCGGAAGAAGTGGACTGGGATGCGGTTGTGGCGGAGGCAAAGACACCAATACCCGAGGTAAAGGCCTACGCGCTGAGTTGGGACAGCCTAAGGACGGAGGTATGGGAGGCGAAGACGAGTTTTTCACCCAAAAACCAGCCCTCCCCCGCGTCCCCGCCCGGCTAACCGGGGGCAAAGCCCCCGGTTTACGGCAAAAACGACATCACAAACAGCCTCGGTGTCCCCGCCCCAAAACGGCCTCAAGAGCGGTCTGCCCAGTCCCGCGAGACCCGCGCCTCAGACCCCGTCCCACGACAACGTATCGGTTGGTGTGTTCTGTAGTCGGATGAGCACCGCTTTACGGGGGCATTGCCGCGCTTCGTTCGCAATGACGGGTAGCCCGTCCGTAATGACGGCGGGATCGTCATTGCGAGGCGCGAGCGGCCCCCCGTCATTGCGAACCTGCGGCAACACAGTTGCCGTTGGTGAAGCAATCCAGACGAGGCGACCTTCCGTGATACCCCTATTGACAATTTATTTGTTATCCGATAGATTTACTATTATATAAGAAACAATGCGTGCTATGCGCTGCATGGTTTTGGAACATTCTTTTTTAATTGACGAGAGGAGTTGTTATGAATGTGGTGATTATTGGGGGAAATGACCGGATGGTGTGCCGGTATCGGGATATTTGCCGGGAGCATGGCTGCGAGGCGAAAGTTTATACGCAGCCTAAGACGCATTTGAAGTGCCTCGTGGGGTGTCCCGATCTGATTGTGCTGTTCACGAATCTGGTATCGCACGAGATGATCAAGATCGTGAAGAAAAAGGCGGCCTCTCAAGCGATTCCGCTGGCGTGGGCGCACTGCGCGAGTTGCCGTTCGTTGCGGGACGTGTTGTCGGCGGCAAAAAAGGGCTTAAAAACGGACCCCAATCCCGTTTAGATTGCCCTACACGTCCAGATTTGCCACAGAGAGCGCGTTAGCCTCGATGAACTCGCGGCGCGGCGCGACATTTTCGCCCATCAGCGTGGAAAAAATGCGCTCGGCCTCCACCGCGTCATCAAGGTGCACCTGCATCATGTTCCGGCAACTGGGATCCATCGTCGTCTCCCAGAGCTGGTCGGGGTTCATCTCGCCCAAGCCCTTGTAACGGCTCACGGCGACCTTCTCAGGATCACGGCCCGATGCGGCAAGCAGTTTGTCCTTTTCGGCGTCATCGTAGGCGTAGAAGACCTTTTTCTCGTAGCTCACGCGGTAGAGGGGCGGCATCGCAAGGTAGACGTGGCCGGACTCGATGAGCGGCGTCATGTAACGGTAAAAAAACGTGAGGAGCAACGTGCGGATGTGCGAACCGTCAACATCGGCATCGGCCATGATGACAATCTTATGATAGCGAATCTTGGTGAGGTTGAACTCCTCGCCGCACCCCGCCCCGATGCTGGCAATGATCGGCTGGAGTTTCTCGTTGGTGATGACCTTCTCGATGCGGGTCTTTTCCACGTTGAGCATCTTGCCGAAAAGGGAGAGAATCGCCTGAAACTGCCGGTTGCGCCCCATCTTGGCCGAGCCGCCTGCCGAATCGCCCTCGACAATGAACAACTCGCACCGCACCGGGTCCTTGTCCGAACAGTCCGCCAATTTTCCCGGCAATCCGGCGGAGTCCATCGCGTTTTTCCGGCGGGTCGCGTCACGGGCGGCGCGGGCGGCGAGACGGGCCTTCGCGGCAAGCACCGACTTTTCGAGGATCGCGTTAATCACCTCCGGGTGCTGGTCAAAGTACAGTTCCAGCCCCTCGCCGCACACCGTATCGACGATGCCGCGCACCTCGGAGTTCCCCAGTTTACCCTTCGTCTGTCCCTCAAACTGCGGGTTGGGCACCTTCACAGACAGCACGGCGGTAAGCCCCTCGCGCACGTCCTCGCTGGTAAACGCCTCCTCAAACTTCTTCGCCTGTTTGGACTTTTTGAGCGCGTCGTTCAAGGCGCGAATGAGGGCCGACTTGAACCCGGTAAGATGCGTCCCCCCTTCCCGCGTGTTGATGTCGTTCACAAAAGAGAGCATAATCTCGGAAAACCCGTCGTTGTGCTGGATAGCGCATTCCACCTCGACCTCGCCGTCCTTGCCGTCCGCCCGCGTCCCCTTGACGAAAATCGGTTCTTTGTAGAGCACCGTCTTTCCCTGATTCAGGTATTCGACAAAACTCTTGATCCCGCCCGCAAAGATAAAGTCGTGGATTTTCGGCGTGGAGAGCCGCTCGTCGCGGATCGTGATCTTGAGCCCTGAGTTGAGAAAGGCCAACTCGCGGAGCCGCCCCGCCAGCGTATCGAAGTTGTAGGTGATCGTCTCGAAGATCGAAGCATCCGCCTTGAACCGGATTATCGTGCCGCGCTTATCCGAAGCCCCCGCCTCGAACACCGGCCCGTCCGCGATCCCCTTCTGGTATGTCTGCCGCATGACAACGCCGTCCTGGTGGACGCTCGCCTCGCACCACTCGGAAAGCGCGTTGACCACCGACACCCCGACCCCGTGGAGACCGCCCGACACCTTGTAACTCCGCTTGTCGAACTTCCCGCCCGCATGAAGCCGCGTCAACACCAACTCAAGGGCACTCACCCCTTCCTCCTGGTGCATATCCGTGGGAATCCCGCGCCCGTTGTCCTCGACCCGGACCACATCGTCCCCCTCAAGCGCGACCACAATCTCCGAGCAATGCCCCTGCATCGCCTCGTCCACCGAGTTGTCCACCACCTCGTAAACCAGATGGTGCAACCCGTCAATCCCCGTCGTACCGATATACATACCGGGCCGTTCGCGCACCGCCTCCAGCCCCTTCAAAACCTTGATATTATCCGCAGAATACTCGTTAGCCATAGGATGAGTATACCAGAATGAGCGGTTTGTGATTAGTGGCTCGATGAAGCCCTCAAGATAAACGCACGTCCTCGTGATGGGCGCCTCACGGAAGCTGCCTGACCGTAGCCCGCGTAGCCGCCGCTCCCTATAAGAGCCTGTTCAAAATCTCAGCAAGGAGAGGGGGAAAGCCTTCCCCCTCGCTCCGGCCAGCTCAAACCATAGCGGGGTATACCCCGCTATGGTTTGAGCCGTCCTCCGCTACCCCCTTCAGCGGGTGAGTTCCCCCGCAACGCCCCCAGTCCCGGCCCCCCTTCGGGGGAGAATGTCTCTCTTCTGGATTGCTTCGCCAACGGCACATTGCCACGGGTTCGCAATGACAGGGCCGTTTCGCGTCTAATGACAGGCGGGGTCTTCGTCATTGCGAGCCCCCCGTCGTTGCGAGCGGAGCGAAGCAATCCAGTGTGAATGCCTTTCCTGTCTGGATTGCTTCACCAACGGCAACTGTGTTGCCGCGGGTTCGCAATGACGTGGTACCGCTATCTAAACGGCACTCGCCCAGAGGCGTGCCGCTTGGCGTGGCTCTCCCCATCGGCAACCACTTCCTAAACAGTACCCGCCCAAAGAAGCGTGTTGCTTGGTGTGGCTATCCCGCTTGGCAACCGCTTCCTAAACAGTACCCGCCCCAAGAAGCGTGCTGTTTGGTGTGGCTCCCCCGCTTGGCAACCGCTTCCTAAACACTACCCGCTCCAAGAGGCGTGCCGCTTGGCGTGGCTCTCCCCATCGGCAACCACTTCCTAAACAGTACCCGCCC
>JAISZQ010000077.1 GCA_031269165.1 Spirochaetaceae bacterium | reverse complement strand
TGGACGCTTGGGGTACGCCCACAAAACCATGCACCGCATGGTTTTGTCCCCGTAGAGGGGGTAGCGTAGGGCGCAAGACCGGAGCGAGGGGGAGACGCGGCAAATTGCCGATCCCCCTTATGTTTGGTTTTTTAACAGGCTTTGAAAAGATTCTGAACAGGCTCTAAGGCGCGATCCGCAGACCCTTTTAAAAATTTTTCGCATTTTTTCACTTTTTTTCGCGTTTTTTTCGAAAATTCGCTTGACAAAAAAACACAGGCATGGTATGCTCATACTATCTTATATTCAAGGAGAATGAAAATGAAATTTTCAAAGTGTTTTTTAGTGGGTTTAGTGTTTTCTTTCGTTTTAGGGGGGGGGGGAGGCCATTTTTGCGGGTGGTAAGAAGGAGGCGGAAAAATCCGGTACGATCACCATCACCCTGCTGGATTTGTTTAGCGATCCGAAGGCGGACGCGAATTCTGTGGGGTACTTTACCATGCTGGAAAAATTCAAAAAGGATTTTCCCCACGTTACGGTAAACGTCGAAGGGATTCCCCACGATGAGTACGAAACCAAGATGAAGACGTACATTTCGGGCGGCGAGTATCCCGACATCTTTCAGACGAAAGGGACGATGATCCCGCAACTTGCGGATGACGGGGTTGTATACACGACCCAAGAGGTTCTGAATCTGGTGCCGGGCTGGGAAACGCAGTTCAAGGGCGGCGTTTTTGACGATTTTACCTACAAAAATACGGCTTATGCCATTCCTTTTCAGATGGGAAACAACCACAATATCATCTGGAACAGCGCCATATTTGCCGAATGCGGCATAACCGAATTTCCCGCAGACTGGGATTCCTTTGCCGCCGCAGTTGAGAAAATCAAGGCGAAGGGCTATATCCCCATCGTACAGGGCAACAAGGCCAACTGGCTGGTTCCGTCCCTCCTGCTCAACACGATAGTGTACCGCTATACCGGCATCGACTGGTATATCAGCCTGCGGGAAAACAAGGGGGCCAAATTCACCGACAAGCCTTTTGTGGACGCGGTGGCGCTGCTCCAGCAGATGGCGAAGAACGGCTACTTTAACACGGATATTAACTCCATCGACCAGCACCAGATGTACACGGTCTACTATAACAAGAAAGCCGCGATGATGGTTGACGGGTTCTGGGGGATCGGCACTTTTGAAAAGGAAATGCCCAAGGATGTCCTGGCCGTCACGAACATCGCGCAATTTCCCGCGATCCCCGAATCAATGGGCGGCGGCGGGGCCAAATTTGCCAAAATCAACCAGGCGGCGGCCGGCTGGGGCTATATAACCACCAAGCGGAAAACCGACACCCCGGAAAAGCGCGCCGCCATGGCCCAACTGCTCTACTACCTTACCAATAGCGAAGAGGGCACGATTGTCGTGGAAAACGGCGGGCTTCCTGCCGCCAAGACGCCCAACGTGAATCAGAGCAAACTTTCTCCGCTTTACAAGCAACTCCTTGCGCTGAATAACGAATCCCAGTACGGGCCGGTATTCGACGTTCAGCTCAATCCCCAAGTGGTTGACGCATTCTATGCCAACACGCAGGAACTTCTGCTGGGATCCCTCACGCCGCAACGGTACGCCGAACTGATCCAGGCGGAACAGGACAAAACCCGGTAACCGGACGGCCGCACAGGACGCGGGGAGGCTGTTTCAAAATTGCGGTTTTGGAACAGTCTCCGCTTTCTGCGGCCGATTTTCCTCGATAAGGATACGATAAGATGAGGCGAACCCTTCCAAAGCCAAAACCCTATGTGTTTGCGCTGTTTCTGGGCCCTATTGTTATCATTTATCTGCTCAACGCCGTTTTGCCGATATTTATTTCCGTTTTCTACAGTTTTTTCAACTGGACCGGCGGAAAAACCATGAAATTCATAAACATCGGCAACTATGTTGATCTGGTAAAAGACGCGGAGTTCTGGAAATCTGCCTACAACAACCTCATCATCGTGGTTATTTGTACCGTCGGGCAGGTCGGACTGGCCCTCGTCGTTTCTTTCCTGCTTATTTCCCGGACCTTAAAGTTCAAGGAATTCCACCGGACGGTCATTTTCTTTCCGGTTACCGTTTCCGCTCTGGTCATCGGGTTTATTTGGTCGCTGATGTACAACAAAGACTACGGGCTCATCAATTTTTTTCTGCGGCTTCTGCGTCTTGAACGGTTTATCCTTCCCTGGCTGGACAACCCTGACTATATCTTGGTAACCGCGTCTCTTCCGGTGGTTCTCCAGTATATCGGCCTCTACATGATCATGTTTATGGGGGCGATCAAAAGCATCCCCGAAGAAATACTGGAATGCGCCGAACTTGACGGTTGCAATGATTTTCAGCGTTCTATCCGCATCACCCTGCCGATGATCTACGATACCTTCAAGGTGGCAGTTATGGTCTGTGTTTCGGGAACGATGAAAATATTCGACCACATTCTTGTTTTGACCAACGGCGGTCCCGGCAAGAGCAGTCAGGTGTTGGCCTTGTATTCCTATAAAATCTCTTTTGACCGGATGAAGTTAAGTTACGGGGCAACCATATCCATCGGGATTCTTGTGTTGAGCGTTATGCTTACCCTCGGATCCAGAAAGTTACTGGGAGGGAAGCAGTATGAATAAAACCGCGCTCAAAGCGGGAAGGATCACCGGCAGTATCGTTCTGAACGGCCTCATGCTGTTTTTTTCCGTGGCGAGTCTTTTTCCCTTTGTTTGGATGCTCTACTCTTCCCTGAAAACGGAAGCGGAATTCGCGTTAAACATCATATCGCTGCCGAAACAGCCGATTTTTTCAAATTATCTTAAGGCGATCCAAGTTGGGCGCATGGGGGAGTATGCCCTCAACTCCCTGTTTAATTGCGTCATTACCGTGACGCTGGTATGCCTTACGTCCTATATTGCCGCGTATTTTTTATCCCGTTATAACTTCACGTTTCGGGCGGTGATATACGGTCTTTTTTTGGCGGGAATGCTTATTCCGGTACATTCCCTGATGATTCCGCTGTTTGTGGAATACCGGGTGGCGGGATTTCTCAACAACCGTTTTACCCTGTTGCCGGTGTATCTGTCTTTCGGGATGCCGATGGCGGTATTTCTGATAGAAAGTTTTATGGGATCCATACCAATAGAACTGGAAGAGGCGGCGCTGATTGACGGCAGTTCTATGGTTCGCACGATGTTCACGATCATCATGCCCCTCTGCCGCCCGGTGCTTGCGACGGTGGTGATTCTTACCTTTATGAACACGTGGAACGAGTTCCCGTTCGCGCTGGTGTTGATTCGTGACAACGCCCTTAAAACCATCCCGATTGGCCTCCGCAATTTTCAAGGGGCCTATACGGCGCAGTACACCCAGTTTATGGCGGGTATGGCGGTGTCTCTTATTCCGGTGATGGTGGTGTACGTTTTGTTTTACAAGAAAATTATTGTTGGCATGACCGCCGGTACCGTGAAGGGCTGAGGAAATGCATAAAGGAGTGTTTGATGCTTGAAAATAAAAAAATTGTCTTTGAAAAACCCGGGGAGGCCCGCCTTCGCCGTGAAGCCCTTGACGACGGGGCGGTACCTGCGGGAGAGGCGCTTCTGAAGAAAGTCTATTCTATCGTTTCCACGGGAACGGAACTTGCCTGCCTTTCGGGGAATGAAGGCTGGTTCTCCCTGCCCGGTGTGCCGGGTTATTCCTGCGTAGCCGAGGTGGTCAAAACGGGGGCGGGAGTCAAGGATGTTGTTCCCGGCGACCGGGTGTTTTGCTACGGGAATCACACCTTGTACGAATCGGTGCCTGTCTCGGGCATTTTTCTCCGCGTTCCCCCGGAGATGGATTCCCGGTGGGTTCCCTTTGTCCGCATGGCCTCTATCGCCGCCACGGCGGTACGCGCTTCAAACATCGAGTGGGGCGATTATGTGGCGGTAACCGGACAGGGCCTTGTCGGAAACATGGCGATGCAACTGGCCAAACTTCAGGGGGCCGAGGTCATCGCGGTGGATGTCGCGGACAGCCGCCTCTTCGTTTCGGAAAAATGCGGGGCCGATCTGGTGATTAACGCGGCTAAAGAGGATGTTGCGGAAAAAATAAAGTCTTTTACCCGGGGCGAGATGGTGTCCACGCTTATCGAGGCGACCGGGGTTCCCCAGTCGGCGGAGAAGGCCGTCGAATGGATTGGCCAAAACGGGGAAATGATCTTTTTGGGGAGTCCCCGGGGAAAGTACGAAACCGATATTACCCCGTTCCTCAACAAAATTCATCTGGCCGGTTTCAATGTGACCCTCAAAGGCGCCCACGAGTGGCGGTATCCCGTTGTCAAAACACCTTTTGTAAAACATTCGCTGGAACGGAACTCCGAACGTATTATAGACCTTATGCGCCGCAAAAAACTGGTGCTGGAACCGCTCCTCACAGAGGTTGCCGCCCCGGACGATTGTTTTAACGTCTATAACAACCTGAAAAACAACAAAGAAACCTACATGGGCATTCTTTTTGATTGGACAACGTAGGGGGTTCCGGGGATGGTCAACGAATGAAGAATTCTTAACCGCGGATTGCGCGGATTTTTAGTTTTTTTGTCCGCGAATGTCCGCGAATGTCCGCCATACATGGCGTTGCGAATACGCGCTGATAGGTATGTATTATTCGTATTTATTCGCGCCATTCGCGGACCAAACCTCTTAAGTTGTTGACAGCGGGAACCTTCCCCTTCTTAAAAACATGACGTATAATAGATGTGTCCAAAAAAACCATACTCAATAGGAGAGAAAAATGAATATTTCGTTGCAATTGTGGTCGCTCAAAGAGGAGGCGGAAGCGGATTTCGCCCATGCGTTGGAACTGACTGCCCAAGCGGGCTACCAGGGAGTTGAATTTGCCGGATACTACGGCAACAGCCCTGAGCGGCTCAAGGAATTGCTTGCCAAATACGGCCTTGAGGCGGTAAGCACCCATGTCGGCCTGCCCCGTTTGCGTGAGGCGTTTGATGAAGAGGTGCGGTACGCGAAGACGCTCGGATACCAGATGATTGTCTGTCCGTGGTCGGATTGCGCGTCCGTGGTGGGAATCGTTGAAGACGCGCGGTTCCTCGAGTCGTGCGCGCAAAAGGCCGCAAACGAGGGCATTTGCATCGGCTATCACAACCATAATCAGGAATTCAAGCGGTTTGGCGGGACGTTTGCGATGGATATGCTGCTGGAAAATATGCCTTCCGTCCGGTTCGAGCCGGATGTGTTCTGGATTGCCTATGCGGGTGTCGATCCCGTTCAGTATATCGCGCCTTTGGCCGCTGCCCGGCGTATTTGCGCCGTCCACGCGAAGGAAATCGCCAAAGAAGGCACGAAAAACGTGTATATCGGTCAGGGCCGGATTGATTTTGCCAGGATTGCCGCCCTCTGTCCCCCTTCCCAATACCCGTATATCGTTGAGCAGGAAGAATTCTCAGGCGGTCATTTTGACGGCGTTGCCCAAAGTTACCAGGGGCTCAAGAAAATCCTTGACCCAAGGTAACGCTGATTAAAAAGGCGGCCGAGTCCGCGTTATGGCAGGGTATTGCCCGCCGCAAGATATATCGCGTACCACTCTTCCCGTGAAAGTTGGATGTCGGCCGCCTTGACGCATTCCTTGAACCGCTTCACGTTCATCGTGCCGGTTATCGGCTGCATACCCGCCGGATGCCGGAGGATCCATGCCAGCGCGATGGTCGTGTTTGACACCGCGTATTTTTCCGCAATTTCATCAATCTTCGCGTTCAGGGCGGGAAATTTTTTGTTACCGAGGAATGTTCCCTCAAAATAACCGTGCTGGAAGGGCGACCACGTCTGAATGGTAATGTCCTCAAGCCGACAGAAATCAAGAATGCTCCCGTCCCGGCTTACTGCGGCATCATCAAGCATATTCACATGAAGCCCCAGAGAAACCATTCCGGCATGGGCAATGCTGAATTGCAGTTGATTCACGACGAGGGGCTGCTTCACCCATTTCTGCAACAGGCGGATCTGCATGGGGTTCTGGTTGGACACGCCGAAATGCCTGACCTTGCCGGAATCGTGGAGTGCCGCAAACGCCGCCGCCACTTCTTCAGGTTCCATGAGCGCGTCCGGACGGTGCAAAAGGAGCACGTCAAGATAATCGGCCTTGAGCCGTTGCAGACTGGCATCCACCGATTTGAGAATATGCTCTTGGGAAAAATCAAACGCCACCCCCGGCCGAATACCGCACTTTGTCTGCACCACAATTTTTTCTCTGACACTCGGCGTCATGCCGATAACCTCGGCAAAGATCGACTCACACGCCCCGCCGCCGTATATATCGGCGTGGTCGAAGAAATTGCACCCCAGATCCAGCGCCGTCTTCACAAACGCTTCCGCCTCAAGCCTCCCCACGCCGTTGATCCGCATACAGCCCACACCGATAACCGGCACCGCGAGCCCCGATAACCCCAGATTCATTGTCCTCATAAACGTCCCCCTTCCAGATGAGTATACCATTAAAAACCTGCCCCGTGTCAAGTCGGCGTTGCGCGCGCTTCACGCGAATGGAAAATAGATAATTGAAAATGGAGAATGATAGGATTTTCCATTATCCATTTACCATTTTCAATTCCCCGAAGGGGCTCATCCTTTATCACTTATTTTTTATCTGCTATACTCACCAGCATGAAATCTGATTTGGTTAAAAAAGGTGTGTCGCGCGCGCCGCACCGGTCGCTGTTTAAGGCGTTGGGGTTTATCGAGGAGGAGTTCGAGAAGCCCCTCATCGGGATTGTGTGCGCGAAGAATGAGATCATTCCGGGGCACGCGCATCTGGGGCTGGTGGCGAAGGCGGCAGCGGACGGGGTGCGGATGGCGGGCGGCGTGCCGGTCGAGTTTCCGGTGATCGGGGTGTGCGACGGGATTGCGATGAACCACGAGGGGATGCGGTATTCGCTCGTGACCCGTGAGTTGATCGCCGATTCGGTTGAGTGTATGGCGATGGCCCATGCGTTTGACGCGCTCGTGTTTGTGCCCAACTGTGACAAGATTGTGCCGGGGATGCTGATGGCGGCGGCGCGGCTCAACCTGCCCGCGATCTTTGTGTCGGGCGGGCCGATGCTGGCCGGGAAGCGCAACGGCAAGACGCTCACGCTGACCACGATGTTCGAGGCGGTGGGCGCGGTGGGCGCGGGCAAGATGAGCGAGGCCGAGCTTGCCGAACTGGAGGACGCGGCGTGTCCAACCTGCGGGTCCTGTTCGGGAATGTTTACCGCCAACTCGATGAACTGTGTGACCGAGGCGTTGGGGCTCGCGTTGCCGGGCAACGGGACGATTCCGGCGGTGATGTCCGAACGGTTGCGGCTGGCCAAGAAGACGGGCGTAAAAATCCTTGATATATGGAAGAAAGATGTCCGGCCCCGCGCCATTCTCGGCGAGAAGGCGTTTTTGAACGCGCTGGCCCTCGACATGGCGTTGGGGTGTTCGACCAACACGACGCTGCATCTTCCGGCGATTGCCCACGAGGCGGCCTTCAAACTCGACTTTGACCTCGTGAACAAGGTAAGCGCGGTGACGCCCAATCTCTGCCGTCTTGCCCCGGCGTCCGGTACGGCAATCGAGGAGCTTCATGCGGCGGGGGGCGTTCCGGCCATACTGAAAGAGCTTGCCAAGAAGAATCTCGTGGATACAAGCGCGACCACCGTGTACGGCACGCTGGGCGACGCGATTCAGAACGCGGTGAACCGGGACGAGGCGGTGATCCGGCCCATCGACAACCCGTTTAGCGCGACGGGCGGGCTTGCCGTGCTGTGGGGAAACCTCGCGCCTGAGGGGGCCGTGGTTAAGCAGAGCGCGGTGAAGGACAGTATGCTCGTGCATGAGGGCCCGGCCCGCGTGTTTGAAAGCGAAGAGGCGGCTTTTGAGGCGATCATGGGGAAAAAGATTAAGCCGGGCGACGTGGTGGTGATCCGCTACGAGGGGCCCAAGGGCGGCCCCGGCATGAAGGAGATGCTTTCGCCCACGTCGGCTATTGCAGGGATGGGGCTGGATGAATGTGTCGCGCTCATTACGGACGGGCGGTTTTCGGGCGCGTCCCGGGGCGCGTCTATTGGCCACATCTCGCCGGAGGCCGCTTCGGGCGGTACCATCGCGCTTGTCGAAGAGGGCGACATCATCTCGATTGACATTCCCGCCCGCAAACTTGCGGTGAAGGTCTCGGATGAAGCGCTTGCTAAACGCCGCGTCTCGTGGCAGCCCTTGCCGCCCAAGGTGACGGGCGGGTATCTGGCCCGTTACGCGAAACAGGTCGGCCCGGCATCGGGCGGGGCGGTGTTCTCGTGATTGTGATGAAGTTCGGCGGGAGCTCGGTTGCCAACGCGGAACGTATCCGCACGGTCGCCGGGATCGTCACGGAGCGGCTCGCGGAACAGCCCGTTCTCGTGCTGTCGGCTATGGGCGACGTGACCGACCATCTGCTCGCCGCCGCCGAGAGAGCGTTGCATGAAGGCCCCGCGTCTGTTGAGCAGTCGGTGGCGTTTCTCACCAAGATTCACGAGGACGTGATTGACGGGCTTGATCTCGGCGGGGACGAAACTCCGCGCTTAGATTCCGGCGGGGGCGTTGCGGGGGTGTCCCCCGCAGAGGGGGTAGCGGAGGGCGGCTCAAGTATTGAGCTTAGACCGGAGCGAGGGGGAGACTTCCCCCTCCTAAACGTATCGCAAGCCTCATTAATAGAAGAAATCGAAACGCTGCTTGAGGAACTTGCCGCGTTGATTGCCGGAATTTCGCTCATCCGCGAGCTTACGCCCAAGACGAAAGACTATCTTGTCTCGTTTGGGGAGCGGCTTGCGGTGCGGATTGTGGCGGCCTACTTCGACAAAACGGGGGTGCGGGCCGTGCCGCTTGACGCTTGGGACGCGGGGATCACCTCGACCGGGGACTTTACCGCCGCCGAGCCGGCCGACGAATGCGGGGAGCATATCCCTCAGGCGATTTTGCCCCTTGTCGAGGCGGGAATCGTGCCCGTGGTGACGGGGTTCATCGCCAAGTGTTACGCGGACACGGACGACCGGGCAAATCCCACTGCCGGGGACATCACGACGCTGGGACGGGGCGGTTCGGACCTCACGGCGACGCTCATCGCGGCATCGTGCCGGGCGAAAGAGGCGCAGGTCTGGAAGGACGTGGACGGGGTGCTGACCGCCGACCCGCGCATCGTGGAGGGGGCCCGCCCGGTGGAGGCAATCACCTACGACGAGGCCGCCGAACTCGCCTACTTTGGGGCGCAGGTCTTGCACCCCCGCGCGATGTTGCCCTGCATGAAAACCGGCGTCCCGGTACTCGTCAAGAACAGTTACAACCCCGCCGCGAAAGGTACGCGCATCTCAGGCGGCCCCGTCAAAACGTCCCAGCCGGTCCGCGCCCTCACCACCAAGAAAAACGTGACGCTCGTGGACATCGTGTCGACGCGGATGCTGGGCCAGTCCGGGTTCCTCGCCGAGGTCTTTGCCCTCTTCGCCGCGCACAAGATCTCGGTAGACGTGATCGCGACGAGCGAGGTCTCGATCTCGCTTACCATAGACGGTGACGGCGAGCGCGGCCTTGCCGAGGCGCGGAAAAGTCTCCAGCGTATCGCGGACGTCGAGGTCAAAACGGGCAAGGCCATCGTTACGATCATCGGCGACGTGAGCCGCTCGTCAGAAATCTTGGCCCGCGCCTTTACCGTGTGCGCCTACTTAGGCGTAACGGTCGAGATGGTCTCGCAGGGCGCGAGCAAGGTGAATGTCAGCTTTATTGTCAACGGCGACGACGCCCCGTCCGTGGTTAGGGCGTTGCATAAGGGGTTTTTTGAGGGCGGTTACGCGCTTCGCGCGAATGGATAATGAACCAAGGGCCTCACGAACCAATACGTTTTTTTGGTCCGCGAATGAACGCGAATGAATGCGAATAATACACGCGCATGAGCGAGCCCCCGTCAACGCGAGCAAGCCCTCCGTCGTTGCGAGCGGAGCGAAGCAATCCAGGGAGGATGCCCGCTCTGGATTGCTTCACCAACGGCAACTATGTTGCCGCGGGTTCGCAATGACGATGCCACCACGAACGGCGCAATCCCCTTTAACCGCGGATTTGTGCGGATGCGCCATATATGGCCCGGGGATTATCCCTGTCGAAAACAGACTTTTCCGACAGCCTCGTTATGTACCGTGCGCCCGTACTCCACATTTTATTTATGCCATTTTTCATTATTCCATCTGTAAGGCATAGGTTACACCCCGCAAGGTTTAGGTTATGCCCTGCGGATCGTGGGGTGTAACCTGCAAGGCTTATTTTGTCTTCCCATCTTTGAAAATATCTCTATGTTTTTGAAGGAACGATTATTTTTCATCAAATACACGGTGCTTCATTCTAAAATCACCTCCATTTGTTTTTGATGTTTGACAATCAACTAATAACAAAACAAACAAAAGAACAATTCCGAGAATTATTACGAAAATATTGAAATATTTGCATGGCTCATAAATACTAAATTTATTGGAAATGTTATGGAAAAATAAAAATATCCAAACCAATAGTATTCCAAATGATAATAATTGATTAATTTTTCCGGCAGAATAGTTATAGGGTTTTAATGGGCCTATTCTATCAAGCCATTTCCAATCATATTCCAGCGTTGTTTTGTATAAAGGCCCTATAACATCATCCTCCAATAAATCAACGTGTTTTTCCCAATTTTCCTGCCAGCATTTTGACCCCTTATTTACAAAAAACCAGCAACAGGATAAAAAAGAACCAAGCCCGGATAACAAAATCAGCAATTCATCTTTCGATGGTAATATAGCATCTTCTTTCGTGAGCACCAGAAAATACGAAGTAAATATGGCAGTAACAAACAGCCAAAAATAGTTAGCCCTTTTCCAATATAAATCTATTTCAAATTTTCTTATATCCAATGCTGCCCTTAAAGCGGCCCCTTGCTTCGTTTCTCCATTCTGAATTTCCCCACGGTGCTTTCTGAACGGAATTCTTTTAAATAGTCTTCCCTTGATTCAAAAGAAGATATATCAGATTTATATTTTATCATGCATTTATTCCCCTTCTTCATCTTCCCGTTCCCTCGCCGCCTATTTGACACAGAATGCGGGGACGCAGCCACCTATATCGTCCGCGCATGCTAAGCCAACAACTTCATCATCAGGGTAGAAGCTGGCACAGAAATCGCCGTCCTCAAAACCAGGAGAAGCCCTCCAGTACCATTGATGTGTACCGTCGCGGTTATATTTTGCATCGTCGACACGGCTGCCTACATAATACTCAAGCCTCGCTTGACTGACTGATCCGTTCCCGCCTGTCCCCAGCGCTTCCGCAAGATCAGGGTGCGATATACTTACACTCTCCGCGTTAAAATCCACGGTACATGTGTAACCCGGAAAGTATTCATTAACCAAGTTGCACAACGTATCAGCGGCGTGATACTTCTGGCGGCGTTCAACCGCTGTCCGTTCAAACACGTCCCGCATGATAGCGTCCTCAGATGTTAGTGCTCTTAGCGTTTGTCCCCTGCTCATATTACTTCCCTCTTGTTCCGGTATTCTTATAGCTGAAGTGCCAAACATAAACGGTGGCTTAGGCCTGCTTTGTATCTCTTTTAGGTCGGCCATCGCTTTGTCGTCTGGCACTTGCTCTACCTTCTCATACGGATATTCACGGCTTGTGTTCATATCACCAACCGCGAACCAACTGTTACTCATGCTCAACCCCCGCACGCCTTAGCAAGCAACGTGAACATAACGATAACGATAATCATAAGACCTAAGTTTGTTCCGGTCTTAGCAATCTCGTAAGCGTCTTGCTTCTGCTTTTCAATATGAGCATTAGTTTTAAGAAGGGTACTTGCGCACTCGTTCTTCATATACCGTTCAACGTTGTAAGCACACGTGCTACATTGCTTGCCACAGTATCTCTTAATCTCTTCGCATTTCTGTGCCGCGTTCTTGAGCATGTCAAGCTTGTGATCGGCGATGTCTACGTCTAGTCCTAGTGTCATAATAGCCCCCTGTATATGTTACTTAGAATAAGTAAAACTAATGTCGGTTATTTCTGGTGCTTTGTCATTATACTTAAAAGACTCACCGTCAAAATATACGTGTGAGTCTGTTACATCGGTGTCATTTCTCATGTTATAGTCGTCACCGAAAAAGTTATAATGCCGTGCGTAGCCATCAATATGCCCAAAGCCATCATCATCGACCTCTTTATAAAACAACAGCGGCTCATCGGTACGCTGGTTATAGTGTAAAGGCAAGTAAGGTTCAACATAAGTAAGCCTGTTCAAACCTTTACTACCAAACCTAACCGGCCTAGTTATACCAACATAATAGTATATTGCGTCACCAGTAGTATTTATAGACTCTATAAGTCTGCAAACCATACTAGGATTGTCTGTCCATTTATACATATAATTATTATACGCAATAACAAATAATACAGCCCTGTAATACTGTGTGCCTTCATCACCTACAAATACACGTGTCTCAATTGAATTAGGCCTACGCTCAGCATACCAGTCTAAGCCAAACTGTTGTGTATGTAAGATTGACTTCATTATTTGCTCGTCTGTCCATTCCTCACCGACATTTGGTGCCCACTCTGGAATACTCTTTGGATTAGGGTCCGCCGGTATACCTTGACTTGCCCTAGGCTTAGGCGCCGATACTGTTTCTATCCGGCTTGCCTGTGCCTGTATACTCGGTGTTGCACACGACGTAAGCACGCCAACCGTCACAATTGCTAAAACGACAACACTAAAAATCTTCTTCATAATAGCCCCCTAAAATAAAAATACTTAGTTTCCCCCGAACCAAACTTCCATAAATGCTTCGTTGTCAAACTCCAAGCCCAGTTCATTATACATCTTCTTTCTAGCAGACGCAATATACAAACCACCAATTGGCCACCTAAACTGGTCATTATCATCAAGAGTTAAAACATCCATTGTTATATCTAGGTCATCAACCGGGTCATAATTCTCAAATAACTCTGCTGGGCCTTTGCCAAAGTCCTCAACCGATGCATCATAACTTAATGGGACATACGCAATCACATTACTATTATCTTTAATGCTAAGAGGACCCATAGTGTAGTCTACATTATGGTCATATACCTTTACATAGTAACGCTTTGGTGTACGCTTATCTTCGTCATACAACGCACCTATCTCTTCGGCACTAAGCTTGGGTATGACCCTTCTAAGACTGTCAAACTCTATTACCATACATGAGACATTAAACATGCCTGTTAATTCATTTATGATATTGTTGTAAGTCGCCGCAAACACAGCTGCTCTGTAGTACCCATTACCATACTTAAACGCCTCGGCGTAAGCTGACATTGGGTCATCATCAGCAGCATGATATATCTCTGACTGTACGTACATGATTGACAAGGCCAACTGTTCGTCTGTCCATGCCTCCCCTTTTCTGGGTAACCATTCTGGACTGCCTTCTGGATTGGGTTCCGGCTCCGGTGGTTTGTAACACGACGTAAGCGCGCCCACCATCACGACAGCCAGAATAATAACGCTAATAAATCTTTTCATAACAACTCCCCCTAAAGAATAAAAATTAGTTCCCTATAAACATATAACATACGAGGACAATTAACAGACACAGAAGAACATATGTTAACGTCTCCATATAGTTACCCCTATAAATGTCCAGTCTTCTGGTCGCGTTACCGACTTTATAATCGGTGTCTCACGCGCACAACTTATACACTGAACAAACCCCGTCATGTAGGGTTTACTCTGTGCCTCGGAACAAAACCATGGCACAAAGATTTAATTGTTTCTGTTACCTCACAGCACCAACACTCGAGAAGTGACACCACTAGAACGACCGGCCATACCTCAGACATAAACCTGCTTCATACATAGGCTGATATGCTTCATGCATACCAGTCATCTGTGCCGTAGACTTACGTCCACGGCACCAAAAAACTACTAGTCATTAACGCCAGCGCCCGGAACAGCCTCCCTTGTTTACTGCCCCTGCTTACTGCCGTCTAAGGAATTCTATCTCACGCCCAATCTTTTTAAGAAGCTCGTCGTAGAACCGTTCACGACTAGCCACAGCGGTATCGTCGTTGGGAGAGATTTTGATTGAATCAATGGCTTGTTTTTCTTCATCCAGCCATTTATGCCAATCTTCATCACCGAGTCTTTGTAAAAGTTTAGCGATAAACGCCTGCCTTTCCTGTTCCTCGAACCCTTTTTTACTATTAGCCCCAGTTGTTTCAATATCATCGTCCATAACAATTCTCCTCGCGGTCTTTTCCCGCCGTCAAAATTTATATGTATAACCGCCAAAAGCGGATAACACCATTGTTTGTTGCCCCCGGCAACGCGAGCCCCTCGTCATTGCGAGGAGCGAAGCGGGCGCAGGGCTACGCCCTGCTTCTGGAGTTTCGGGCGGGCGAGGCCCGCTTTCTCCGAAACTCCACGACTGAAAGGTAGGCGCGAAATTATCAGGGACTCTAGAAGGGACCCTCTCCGAACCGCCTCTCAATGTCCGCACGGACTTCCGGCTTCAGGCTGGAGCACCCGTAAAAAGCACTCTTGCCAATGGCGGTAACGCTGTCCGGTATCGTGACGGAGATCAGGCTGGAGCAACCGGAAAAAGCCCACCCGCCAATGTCGGTAACGCTGTCCGGTATCGTGACGGAGGTCAGGCTGGTGCAGTTGGCAAAAGCCGCCCAGCCAATGGTGGTAACGCTGTCCGGTATCGTGACGGAGGTCAGGCTGGTGCACCCGAGAAAAGACCTCTCGCCAATGGCGGTAACGCTGTCCGGTATCCTATAGGCGGTTTTTCCTCCCGCCGGATAGGTATGAAGATTTTTCGCCACGACATCAAGCGTTTTGCCGTCTTTCATGGCTTCATACTTCAATAATAACTCGGCAAGCGTTATGCCGCCTTTCGAAAACAACACGCCGTCTATGGCTTTATACTCCTGGTTTGCTGAGTGGACGCTGATAGTTTTCAGGCCGGAGCACCCGGAAAAAGCCCCCGCGCCAATGGTGGTAACGCTGTCCGGTATCGTGACGGTGGTCAGGCTGGTGCAAAAGGAAAAAGCCCCCGTGCCAATGTCGGTAACGCTGTCCGGTATCGTGACGGAGGTCAGGCTGGAGCAAAAGGAAAAAGCCCTCTCGCCAATGTCGGTAACGCTGTCCGGTATCGTGACGGAGGTCAGGCTGGAGCAAAAGGAAAAAGCCCACCCGCCAATGTCGGTAACGCTGTCCGGTATCGTGACGGAGGTCAGGCTGGCGCACCCCTCAAAAGCACTCTTGCCAATGGTGGTAACGCTGTCCGGTATCGTGTAGACGGTTTGTTGCTTGCCCATCGGATAGGTATGAAGCGTCTCGCCGTCTTTCGAAAACAACACGCCGTCTATGGCTTTATACCACTGGTTTGCTGAGTGGGTGCTGATCGTTTTCAGGCTAGTACACCCGGCAAAAGCCCCCGCGCCAATGTCGGTAACGCTGTTCGGTATCGTGACGGAGGTCAGGCTGGTGCACTCGGAAAAAGCCCACCCGCCAATGTCGGTAACGCTGTCCGGTATCGTGACGGAGGTCAGGCTCCTGCACCCGGAAAAAGCCTTCGCGCCAATGGTGGTAACGCCGTCCGGTATCGTGACGGAGGTCAGTCCGGAGTCGGAAAAAGCCTCCTCGCCAATCCCCACAACGGCCTTGCCGCCGATGGTCGCCGGGATCACGACATTCCCACCCTTCCCCGTGTACTCGGTAATCACCACGCCGTTCCCCTCCGTTTCCGTGTCGAAGTCGGTCTCCGGGGCTTGCGCGAAGCGTGCCGCGCCACACACCGTCATGCACATAAGCAATGCACTACACATCATCAATGCACACATCTTTTTCATCATAATTACCCTCCTACGGTAAAAAACTTTTGTGTTACACGATTTGGATTATAAAAACCAGATAGCCCCCCTTGTGCGGCTCATCTCAGGTTTTTATGTCGCATAACAAAACGCATATACGACCCGTGCCGTATACCCTTCTTAACTTTCTCAGGCGGTTCTTTCTCAGGGAACCCGTCCCGCGTTTGTACGCCGCATTTACACGTGCTTGATGCGCGTACTCCATTCCGTCATCCCCCGTCATTGCGGCCCCCTCGTCATTGCGAGCGGGCCGCTCGTTAGAGCGGGCGCGGCAATCCAGGGCGTTACGCCCTTTCTGGATTGCTTCGGGCTACGCCCTCGCAATGACAACCCTAATCCCTGTCCCAAAAGCGACTTGCTCGACAGCCTCTAAGTCATTCATCGAGCACGATAAAACAGATGGAGCACTTTAATGCTTGCTTTCCCATTTCCATTTCCGGAACTTGTGAACAACGGCGGCTATAATAGCTGTCTCTATCACAAACAACAAAATGCTCACACCGAGTGGTAAATCCAATGAATCGCTTCCACCTGCGACTAAAAGAATTATTTGGGCAACTATTTCGAATATTATTGCGAATCCAAACGAACCACCTACAGTAGGCTTACTGGTCTTTTCGACTTCAACAGGAATAGCCCTAGTCTCAGATGCATCTGAAAGAGATGCCCCACCTACAGTAGGCTTACCGGTCTTTTCGACTTCAACAGGAACATCCCTAGTCTCAGATGCATCTGAAAGAGATGCCCCACATTTAGAGCAAAACCGAGAATCATCAGAAATTTCACTGCCACACTTCTTGCAAAACATAAAAATTACCTCCATACCGAAGCGGCGGCACGGATGTCGCCGTACCAAACCCCTTCTGGTTTTTTGTTGCGTCCCTCAAATTGCGCCCCGCTTGCTTTCCCGCGCAAAGCCGGGTGCAAAAAGTTTCGCCAAACTCCCTATACACCATCAATCCCATTGAACCGCTTGTAACAATTTTTTTGCCATCTCCTTTGTTTCCTTGGCCTTTAAACCTATAGTTGTTGTATTTAACCTCTTATCGTTCATTTCTAATACCCTTTCAAGCCAATATCTATAATAATGTTGTGTTCTATTAAAAACACTTATGCGGTTAGGGCATGTTTTTACAGAATCCCAATTCCTATGAGTATTATCAATTTTTTGATAATACAAATAAGAAACAAACCAAGTTGCTCCCATTGTACTTAATTCCCTTCCACCATCAAAATGAAATGGATGACTTCCCATGATTATTTCTCCTTAATATGTTTCCTTAAAAGCCATAAGGCCAAGAATACAGACCATAACTACTATTATCCCAAGCACCATAAGGATTAGGACCAATCTTACGAGAATAATGATCTGTCCAGCCTTGTTTATATGCTTCAGTGTATAGCCGAGCAATAATAGATCTATCATAATCTGATATGCTTTTATCGTTCCTAACTCGTGAAGGTAACTTCCAACCTACATCATAAATAGGGGAGGGATAAGACCCACTATCGTAACCATCATTGTATCCCTCCATATAAAACCTTTTCCCGTCTTGCTTTGATAATGCCCAAAGAGATCCAGCAATGAGAAAAAATACCAGAATTGAAATAATCCGAAATACCGTTTTTTTAGCCATTTTATTGCTCCTTGACCTGCGGGTCGGTTGCTTCGGACGTGAAATTGAACAAAGTCCCGCCGTTACTTCCCCATCCGAGAAATTTGTTTGTCCACTCTTTCTCGGAAAAGTCTCCGACTTTTTCATACCTTTGACCGTTGAGAACCAGTCCCGATTGAAGTCCCGATGCCTGAAATGTGGTGCATCCAGCCACCCCGAATGCCGGCACCATTACCAGCATTCCCGACCATAAAACCCTGTTTTTCTTTGTTTCCATAGAAAAACCTCCAATGCGTGTTTTACACGCGCGCGGTCTTTCCCGCCGTCAAAATAGTTTATGTTTCACCGCATAAGCAGGAATGTTTTTTGTTCCTGCGGTGCGGATAACACCTTTGTTTGTTGCCCCCCGTCGTTTCACTCCCCGCAATGACGGCTATTATCCCCTGTCAAGGCGCGGAGCGCACCGCCCACACAAGGCCGCCGCTAAGGAGGGCCGCCGACGGGACGGCTATCAGCGTAAAAGTCCGCCAGAACTTTGAGTTTCTTTCGTATCTCGCCGATAAGTCCGATTGCGTCCTGTAGATTGCGGACATTTCGGACAGCCGTGTCTGTAAGTCCTTCAACAAGTTCTCCCGCTCTTGAATTATGCTCTCGTAGGTCCTGAGTAATTCGCCGCTCTCGGTCAAGTT
>JAISZQ010000363.1 GCA_031269165.1 Spirochaetaceae bacterium | reverse complement strand
CTCCCCCTCGCTCCAGCCGCCGACGCCGTCTTCCGCTACCCCCTCTACGGGGGTCAGACCCCCGTAACGCCCCCGAATCACGGCGGAAACTTGTATCCTGCGGAGTTTTGGAACAACCTTGGAGAATTGAAAATAAAAATGATCCACAGATTGCGAAGCTATGATAAAAGCGTGCGGTTGTCTGGTATAATGCAGGTGTTCGGAAGAACAGTTGCCGGTTGTGCAATATGGCTGGGGCAGAAACTGACCCCGTGATTGCGATTAACAGCCGGCAACCGCATTTGCTTACTGGGGAACAACCCGTTTGGGCGGTTACCCCGAATAGACGCATGGTCCAGTATACCAGAGTTTGACCGGACGATCAAGTTTAGAGGAGTATTAAAGAGGAGAAAAGTATGCAGTTTATTGGAATTGATTTGCACACGAACAAGTTTACCTGCTGTTACCGGACGGAAAAGTCATCGCTGACTGATCCGCGGGACAAGCGGACGGAGACATTCGATCTGACAGACGCGGGGCTGGCGGCTTTTTACCGGACGCTGACACCGGACACGTACGCGCTTGTGGAAGCCACGATCACGACTTTTTCCTTTGCGCGGCTGTTTGGGCATAAGGTGAAGGAAGTGGTCATTGCCAACACGTACGAGCTCGAACAAATCAGCCTTGCCCGTTGCAACACGGACAAGATTGATGCGGACAAGCTGTGCCGGATTATCAAAATGCAGGTGATTTCCGGGGAACAGACGGTTTCGCCGGTAACCATCCCGCCGAAAGAAATACAGGACCTGCGGGCGCTGTTTTCCACCTGCCGGCTTTTGAAGAAGCAGCTTGTTCAGATGAAGAACCGTATCCACTCCCTGCTCAAGGAGCAGTTGTACGGGTTCACCCAGGAGGAGATTTTCGGGAAAAAAGACCGGGAAATGATCCGGGGGCTCTGCGAAGACCCGGTTCTGAAGTTCCAAGTGAACCTGCTGCTTGACCAGCTTGAGCGTAGCGAGGCGGATATTGAAACGCTCAAAGCCCGGATACTGGTTGCGGCGGCGCCCTTTATGGCGCAGATAGACATTCTGACCAGCATGAAAGGGATCAGCGTGTTTATCGCCATAGCCATAATCGCGGACATCATTGACGTGAGGCGGTTCAAGAATTCGAAGAAGTTCGCCTCGTATCTGCGTTCCGCGCCGAAGGTGGCAAACTCCAATACCTCGAACACCGTCCGGGGGACGAACAAGAAAGGGAGGAAGCTTTGTTCCACTCTGCTTACCCAGTCGCTTAACCACGTGCTGAACGCGAGTCCGAAACTGAGGGCCTGGTATGAAAAACTAAGCGAATATAAAAAAGCCGGGCTGGTCAGGACGGGGTTAAGAAGGCGTGTTTTGGGGGAAGTGTATCAAATGCTGAAGAAAGGGGAATACCACTATGCGCGGGATCCGGCAAAGCACCAGGCAAAGATGATGGCGTATAAGAATTTTCTTGAAAGCCAAGCACTTTTAACAAAGAGTGCTTGACTTTTATCATAGACGCCGTATACAGCGTTCCCGATTAATACCGATGTTGCCTCGTTTAATCGGTGAAATCAGCATAATCAGTGGACTGTTTTTATTATGTGAGGCTGTTCCAAAACCGTGCGCGGTTAGCGCACAGTCAATTCGTTTTGGAACAGGCTCATGTCTTTTTCATCAGCGTTTCCTTACCTTGTTGACCGTGGTGTTTTTCCCGCCTTATCCTTTATTTTTGATCTCGTTCAACGCCTGCAAGCCGAAAATGTCTTTCGTTTTCAATTCCTCGGTCAGCGAGTTGGGCACCAGCATCATCGAGTTGCCCGCCTTGAGGCCCTCGTTCAGGATCGAGAGTATCTTGAGCTTCATCGCGTCCCCGTTCTTCGCGTAGACCGTAACCGCCTCTTCCAGCCGTTTGGCGATCTCGATCTCCGCGTCGGCCAAGAGGATTCGCGCCTTCTTCTCCCGCTCGGCCTGGGCGAGACGGGAAAGCGAGTCCTGCAAAGGTTCAGGGATCTGCACGTCGTGAATCTCGATATAGAGAATCGTGATGCCCCAGTCCGTCGTCTTCTTGTCAACTTCCTGCTGGAGGCTCTTCGTGATCGCCTCGCCGTGTTCGAGAAAGGTCGAGAGGTCGTGGCTGCTTATCGCGCTCCGCAACGCCGTCTTTGCGGAAAACACCACGGCCTCCTCGTAGTCCTCGACCTCCAGCGCGGCCTTCTGCGGGTCCCAGACGAGCCAGAAACAGAGCGCGTCAACCGTCACCGTTACCGAGTCGCGGGTCAGCGTTCCCTGTGCCGAAAAGTCGGTAACGCGGAGGCGAATGTCGATGACGTGAGCGATCTTGTCGATGAACGGGATCACCCAGAAGAGGCCGGGCCCCTTCACCGCGCGGAACTTGCCGAAACGCAGCACGACCATCCGTTCCCATTCCAGCGCGCGCCGGATACTTATCAAGAGCAGGGAAAGCGCAAAGAACACCCCATACGACAACGCTTCCCGTCCCTTGTCCGTCGGCAATCCGTCCGCAACCATCCCCATCCCCTGCAACACGGCCAACGCCACTGCCGCAAAAAACAAACAATACCCGGTAAACGCCACGATATTGCTCCGCCGCCGCTTGCGGACGTTTATAATGTACCTGTTTTCCGTTTTTTTCATATCACGTGCCACTCCTATCTTTTCTGTGATTGCTTGTTTCATTATGAGAGCCCCCCCCCCCCGCCTGGACACTGTTCCCTTCCGATCAGATTAACAACGGCGTTCCGCTCCACGCCGAGTTCCTCCATCTCACGGAGGAAACGGCCGACAATCTCGCGGATTTTCGCTTCCCGCGCCTCGTCCGCGCCATCGGGCTTTTCGTCCGAGATAAACGTCCCGCTCCCGACCCGCGTCACGAGCAACCCGCGGATTTCCAACTCGCCATAAGCCTTAGCGATGGTATTCGGGTTAATTTTTAGCTCGACCGCAAGCGCCCGTATCGTCGGCAACCGGTCCCCGGCCTTGAGCCGCCCGGACAGCACCCCGTGTTCGATCTGCGTGATGATCTGCCGATATACCGGAACAGAACCCGTCCCGGAAAGCGAAAACACGACGGTTTCACTTTGCCCTGTTGTTCTATTCATATAAGACAATTCTAAAACAGGCCAAAACTTTTGTCAAGTCCGTTTGTGCCGCGGGTCAAGCGGACAGGGCGACGTCATTTCCTTTTTTAACCGGCAAGCACCGTAAAACAGCGGAAATAGTGTCTGCCCACAGTGCCTTTGTCTCATTGACTTTTTTATGCGCAAAGGCTATAAATCGTTATGGAAATGAATTGGAAAAAGAACACCGCGTTATTCTTAACCGGACAGGCGCTATCCTTGTTCGGCACGATGGTCGTACAGTACGCGCTCGTATGGCATATCACGCTGAAGAGCCAGTCGGGAACCATGATAACGCTCTTTACCGTCGCCGGATTTCTCCCCATGTTTTTTATCTCGCCCTTCGCCGGGGTGTGGGCGGACCGGTTCAACCGCAAATACCTCATCAACATCGCGGACGGCTCGATCGCCTTTGTCAGCTTGATCGTGGCCGTGTGCCTCATGGCGGGCATTGACAGTTACGGGATTCTGCTGTTTTGCGCCTTGATGCGTTCCCTCGGACAAGGCGTACAGATGCCGGCGGTCGGCGCGTTTATTCCCCAGATCGTCCCCCCGGAACATTTGACCCGGATAAACGGCATTCAGGGCAGCGTCCAGTCCCTCGTTACGCTCTCGGCCCCCATGATAAGCGGCGCGTTAATGACCTTCGCCCCGCTCGAGACCCTGTTCTTCCTCGACGTGGTGACCGCCGCTATCGGCATAAGCATCGTCCTCTTTTGGGTAAAAGTGCCGCCGACGGCTCAGGCTCAGGCGGCGGATCACGGGACGGAAGCGGCGCCCCCCATGGCGGCACCAAAAGGCGTGGCGTATTTTCACGACCTCAAAGAAGGACTGCGCTATATCAGAAAGCACGGCTATGTGTTACGCATGATCGTCCTCTCCGCCGTGTTCCTCTTTTTCTTCGCGCCCGCCGCGTTTCTCACCCCCTTGCAGGTAACGAGAAACTTCGGCAATGACGTTTGGCGGCTTTCCGCGATAGAGATCACGTTTTCCATCGGCATGATGGCCGGCGGCATCCTCATCGGCGTGTGGGGCGGCTTCAAAAACCGCATCTACACGATGGCGCTTTCCTGCGCGTTATGCGGTATTTTGGCCGCCGGACTGGGAATCGCGCCCACCTTCTGGCTCTACCTCGCCATCATGACCGTTATGGGTGTCGCCTTGCCGCTCTGGAACACGCCCTCTATGGTCTTACTCCAAACCACGGTGGAACCGGCCTTCATGGGCCGCGTCCTTTCCGTCTTCACGATGGTTTCCAGCACGATGATGCCGCTGGGCATGGTCGTCTTCGGCCCGGTCGCGGACTTCGTTTCGATAAACGTCCTGCTCGTCGGAACCGGCATCGTGGTAACCCTGCTTGCCATCCCCCTTATTACCAGCAAAGTAATGCGCGAGGCGGGGGCGCGGGACGCGAATGGATAATGGAAAATGGAGAATGGAAAATTATGGTGACAGAACGCGCGGTTTTCACAACCCGATTAATCTGTGACATCCGTGGACAAGAATCCTTCATTTGTGGAGGCTGTTCCAAAACCCAGCAAAGGGGGGAAAGCCTTCCCCCTCGCTCCGGGCTTGAGCCCTACGCTACCCCCTTCAACGGGGGTGCCACCCCCGTAACGCCCCCGAATCACCGCAAGGAAAAAACATCGCGGGGTTTTAGAACTGTCTCAATGGGTAGGAAGCGGCAGAGGCGGTGTTCTCTCCTCCTCATTCGGGGTTTGAACAGGCTTCTATGTTTGCCGGGATAAGGGTGAATCGGTGGTTTTCGAGGGTCGTGTTGAGAGTTTGAGTTTCTCCGGGGGCGTTGTCCGTTTCGGTCAGCAGGCCTTTTTTGTGCCCTTTGCCTGTCCGGGCGATGTGGTCAGGGCGGAAGTAACCGATGAAAAGAAGCATAAGGCGCGGCTGGTTGACATAATCGAGGCGTCCGAGGATCGTGTCGAGCCGCGATGCCCTCTGTTTGGGAAGTGCGGCGGTTGTACACTCCAACATATTGGCTATGAACGGCAGGCGGCGGAAAAGAAAAAGATCGTGGCGGATTCGCTTGGGCGGATCGGCGGAGTGGAGGCGATGCCGGACATAGGCTTTGTGCCGTCGCCGCCCTACGGCTACCGGAACCGCGTTGAATTGCACACGGACGGCGAGGGGACGGGGTTTAAGGCGGCGAAAAGCGCGAAGGTTGTCCCTGCGCGTGACTGTCCGGCGGCGGTTCCGGTTGTTCGGGATTTTATCAAACACGCGGATTGCCCGCACGGGCGGCGGCGGTTCACGGTCTACGGCTTTGATGACCGGATCGCGGTCGAGGGCGGCGATACCGAAAGGCTGTTTGTTCCCGGGTTGGAGATAACGATGGATGTGCGGCTTTTTTTCCAGAGTAACTTGGAAGCGCAGAAAACGCTCGTCGCCGACGTGGCCGCGCTTGCCGGGAAAGGCGGCGTGCTTGCCGACATCTATTGCGGCGTGGGCGCGTTTGCCCGTTCACTCGCGGCGGGGTTCGGGGCGTTGGTTCTTGTCGAAGAGAACCCCGGGGCGATCGCTCTGGCTCGTGAAAACCTGCGCGGCATCCCGTCCCTGCCGGGGGACCGGGCGGATAACCGGGCGGACTACTACGCGCTTTCTGCGGAACGATACTGCGCGGCACTTCAACAAAACACAAAAAACGCCCACAACGCGGGGCATTGGGATGTTGCGGTTGTTGACCCGCCGCGTGAGGGCTTGTGTGTGCCGTTGATTGATCTTTTTATCAGGCTGAAGACGGCGGTGCTGATCTATGTTTCCTGCAACCCGGCGACGCTTGCCCGCGATACGCAACGTCTTTGCGCGGGAGGTTACCGCCTTGAATCGGTTACCTGCTATGATTTTTATCCGCAGACGACCCATATCGAATGCGCCGCATTATTCCGGTATTGAGTGAGACTGTTCCAAAACCCCACGTTTTGGCAAGGCTAAAACCATGCTTTATTCAGGCTAAAGCCCTTTAGCCCGGCTTCAGCGCAACCTGTTCCAAACTCGCTCGTGTTTTGGAACAGGCTCGCGTATTTTGCGGGAGAGTTCGTTCCGCATTGCGCCTGTCAAACCACAATAGAAATGTCCTCTATTTTACCACAATAGAAATGTCCCCTCCGGCTAGAGTGGGGTGTCCCCTCCGGTCGGCCCAGGATGTCGGGCCGGTCGGCCCAGGGTGTCTGATCCGGCCAGGTGGAGGTGTTCCATCAGGCCAGGTGGGGATGTCCCACGTGGCCGGGTGAGGGTGTCCCACGTGGCCGGGTGGGGGTGTTCCCTCTGGCCGGCAGATTTCGCCCTGCTGGTCAGCAGATTTCGTTCTGCTGGCCAGCAGATTTCGCCCTGCTGGCCGGATCAGGGTGTCCCCTCTAGCTAGATCGGTAGCCTCATTTCGTCCTCCTCCCGCTCTTTTACCTGATGGGACATTTCTATTGTGGTTACATGAGGACATTATCATTGTGGTTCAACACGCTCCGCATTGCGCCCTATCACGACGCGCCGTTCGTGGCGACCACCCGGCAGTACCGCTTTTTTCCGGCGCGTAACACGAGTTCGCCCCTCTCGTCAAGACGGCCCGCATCAACGGCGTCTTTCACCCCGGTGATCGCGACAAGCCCACCGTTCCGATCCGACACGAACGCGCCCCCTTGTTCGACGAGGCGGCGAGAGTCGCTCTTGGTCGCGCAGAGTTTCGCGTCAAAAAAGAGATCAACGATGGGGTAACCCGCCTCGAATCGCACGCGGGGAAGCGTTTCCGTCGGCATCGCGTTCCGGTCGCCCCCGCCGCCAAACGCGGCCTTCGCGCCGGAGCGGGCCTTTTCCGCCGCCGCCTCGCCGTGGATCAGCGCGGTAACCTCGTAGGCTAGACGCTCCTTCGCCTCGTTCGGGTTTTTCCCCGGAGCCGAGAGCGCCTCGCACTCGTCTTTCGGGAGAAACGTGAACATCAAAAGAAAACGCCGCACGTCGGCATCGTCCACGTTGCGCCAATACTGGAAAAAGTCGTAGGGAGACGTGAGGTCAGGATCGAGAAACACCGCGCCTTTTTCCGTCTTCCCCATCTTCTTGCCGTCGCTCGTCGTCACCAGCGGAAACGTGAGCCCAAAGACCTCCGCTCCCTCGATGCGGCGGATGAGCTCGATCCCCGCCACAATGTTTCCCCACTGGTCGTCGCCGCCGATTTGCAGACGGCACCCGTAACGCCTGAAGAGTTCGAGAAAGTCGTAACTTTGCAACAGTTGGTAATTAAACTCGATGAACGAAAGCCCGGTCTCGAGCCGTTGCTTGTACGCCTCGAAAGACAGCATCCGGTTCACCGAGAAATGACTGCCGATTTCGCGCAAAAAGTCGATATAGTTAAGCCCGGCAAGCCAGTCCTTGTTGTTCGCCGGCCGCGCCCTGTCCCCGTCGAACGTGAGAAAGCGGTCAAGCTGGCCCTTAATCGCCTCGACATTGCCGTCCAGTTGCTCATACGACAGCATCTTCCGCATCTCCGTCTTGCCGGAAGGATCGCCGATACGCCCCGTGCCGCCGCCAATGAGCGCAATCCCCTTGTGCCCCGCGTTTTTCAGATGGCGAAACGCGAAAAACGGCACCATGTGCCCGATGTGGAGGCTCTTTCCCGTCGGGTCTGCGCCGACATAAAACACAACCGGCCCGCTGTCGCACAGATCCGACAGCGAATCAATTGCCGTACACTGCTGAATGAAGCCCCTCTCCTTGAGGTTGGTAAGCGCACTATTCATGCCGCAAGTCTAGCAGAATCGCGCGGGGAGGGCAACCGGCATCAGGGTCGTACCATTTACTTTGATAACGGGCCGACGCGCTACCGGCGTACCGATAGGCCATCATTGCCACATGACTGCGCCCCCTTGCACAACGCGCGCGATTGGGGTATCATCGGGTATCTTTATCGAGAAGGAATGTTATATGAAAGACTTTTTTTTGTATGTGCTGATGGGTGCCCCTGCGGGAGCGGAAGGAGCGGTCGGAGGCGCCTCCGGGCTTGTCAGCCTTTTCCCGTTTGTTATTATCATTGCGATTTTTTACTTTCTGATTATCCGCCCGCAGAATAAAAAGCAGAAAGAAACGCAACGGATGCTGGGTGCCCTGAAGAAGGGCGACAAGGTGGTAACGATCGGAGGGATTCACGGGACGATCGCTTCGATTGACGGTACCGATGTCATCGTGAAGGTTGACGACAACACCAAGATCAAGTTCCTCCGTAGCGCGATTTCCAATGTGTCCAACGCCAAAGAAGAGAAGACTGAAGAGAAGGAAGAAAAGGCGAAGAAAACCGAGAAAATCGAAGAAAAGAAGAACGACAAGGTAGAGACGCCGGTTAAGGCGGAGACGGTCGGGGAGAACGTTGAAGCGAAAAACGCTTGATCTTGCCGGACAACTCGCCCAAGCCATTTCCTCGTGGGACGGTGTTGAAGCGGTTACGCTGAACGAGGCCGCCCACGGGGATACGCTCGACCCGCATTTCGCGCTTACCCTTGACGTGTACCATGCGTTTCCGTTGCCCGATTCACAGGCGCGGCGGGCGTGGTACGGCGCGGCGAACTTATACGAGGCGGCACTGTGCAAGGACCGGTTTTTTTCAGGCGATATTCCCGTACGCATCGAGTTTAAACAAACGGCGAAGATTGACGAGTTGGTCAATGCCGCGTCGGGAGGGATCGCCTCCGGGAAAAAAGAGGCGTTTCGTTCCATCGCGGATACCGGAACTTACGGGTTTTACCGCATTGTTGAAAGTCAGGTCTTGTTTTCGCGGGGAGAATGGCTTTCCGGCATCAGGAAAAGGCTTTCGACGCTGGGGCTGGATTTCTGGGGCGAGTTGTGCGGCATCTACAAGGCCAAAATGGAACACTTTCTCTCCGATTTGGGCGCGGCGCTCCTCTCGGACGATAATTTTTATTTTCTCGTTTCGTCCGCCGAGTTTATCAAGTCCGCTGCCCTCACGCTGTTTTGTATTAACCGCCGTTTCGAGCCTTCGCACCGGTTTTATTACAACCAACTCTGCGCTTTGCCGCTCTTGCCCGATTCTTTTGACGCCCAAATCGAGACCTTTTTACGCCCCTCGGAGGAGATGACCATGGAACGGAAATACGGCGTCGCCGGGATCATCGCCCGGGGGATCCTTGCTTTACCATGGGAATGACGCGCCACCTTTTGCCGCTCTGTGGGCCTTTCTTGTCGGTTTTCTTCCTTTCATCGTGCATTGTATCGTGCGAGAACGGCGTCCCGGCGTCCTTCCCGCTTTTCACGGAAAACGGCCGGGAGATCGGTGTAATCGCCCATTCGAAAGAAGCAGCCTCCGGTCTCATCGGGGCGAAGGGCAAAAAAGCCGTCTATGCGTATTCGTTGCCGGAAGCGGTTCCTGTCGCGGAAAACGCCTCGTTTTTGATTGATTATACGGTGCGGGAGACGGCGCGGAACGTGGCGGCCGTTACGCCCGGCTCGGCGACCGGGGCAACAGCGGCAATCGAGGTGCGTTTCGGCGATGGTAAAAAGGGCGGCCCCTCGTGGCAGTTGCCGTTGGACGTGTCTTTTTTAGGGCTTGTCGGCCGAGAGAACAGCGAGGCGCGCGGGGAACGAACAGAGCGGCGTTACCGTTACGCGATTCCCCTTGATGCGGGCGAACTTGACGCGATAACGATCAGTGCCGAGAACATCCGGGGAAAAGGAGAAGCGGAAGGGGTTTTGATTTATTCTTTTTCCCTTATAACGCGGTTTTACGGCTTTGACGCAAACGCCGCCGAGGTAACGCTGAGCCCTTTTGTTTACCGGGAGATTGACGCGGCATCACGGCGCGATTCCTACATCATAGACCCGGCGGAACCGTATCCGATAAGCGGCGGCAAGTCGCTGCGGGTGAAAAACCTCGCCCCCCGGTCGGCGATCAAGACGCGGGCCTTCGGGTACGAGTCTTCGTCCGCCCAAACGCGGGAGGTGAGTCTTCCCGCCGGCATTCTGGGACGGTCGCCCTATCCGGTGACAGTGGACGGCGGCGCGGAGGCGGTGTTGTTGTCGCCGCTTCCCGTGCCGGATTTTCCCGTGCCGCTTGCCGCCGACCCCGGCGTGATATTGGATTATCCGCAAACGGTGTGGCGGAACGACGATTACGAGGTTTTCCGCTGGGAATCGTTCCCCACCGTGCTCATCTTCGACACGGCAGACTATGCGGTACAGGACAAATTGTTCAAGCGGCTCGCCTTTTTCACGGAAAAGAAGGGCTACCGGGGGCGGCTCGTTCCCGACGACGAACTTGCCGGACAGCACGGCTGGAACGCGCACGATTACCGGGCGGAGGACTTGGCCGCATTCTACGAGTTGGCCCGCCGTCAAAACTTCCCGCTCTTGCCGGAGGAGCGTTTCTTGAAAGACATCCTCATCGACAACGGCATCCTCACGACGCGGGACGGGAGCGTCTCGGCGGGGGAAGGCGCGGTGGTCTCCGTTTCCCGCGAATCGAACGGGTACCTGCGCCGCCTCTTCATGGCGCACGAATGTTTCCACGGCATCTACTTCGTTGACGAAGATTTTCGCGCCTTTACCCGGCAGCGTTACGACGCGTTCGACCCCGTGTCCAAAAAGGTGATCATCTCGTATTTTGACTACCAGTCCTACGACATCACCGACGAATACTTGGTGTTCAACGAGTTCATGGCCCACCTCCTCCAGCAAGGCGCCGGGGCCGCCGCCGAATACTTCGGCAAGACGATCCCCGAAAGGCTTGAAAAGAGCGAATGGCGCCGTCCCATCCTGCCGCAAAAAGACGAGGCGCAAGGAACATGGCCCCACCTCGCGGCGGCTTTCGACCAAGAAGCGCGGGCCTTTTCCGCCTATGTCTCCCAACGCTGGCCCCTCGCCGCCGGAAGGGTATGGCTTATCGAATGATGCGGGCTCTAAGGTGAGCCTGTTTCAAAACACGAGAAGTTTTGGTCGGCCGAACTAAAGCCATACCGTTTCTGATGTCTACACTCAAAATTTGAGCCGCCCTCCGCTAAAGCCTAGAGGACATTTCTATTGAACGTTGACAATTTTGCGGGGCACCCCTTGACAATGTTTTTCGCGTGTGGTATAAATATACTTATTGATAGTCTTGTGGTATTGTGTGAGAAAGGCTGGTTATGCAAGAAAGAGTGTTGTCTCTTATCATTATTTTTCTCGTGACTCACTCCCCCCCCCCCTCAACGGAGAGATTTTAGGCACTTAACCACTCCTTTTTCTCCTGTTGTACCGCCTTTTCCCTTCATGCGGCTTACGCAAATCCTTTGCTCCTTCTCTCTGCGGGAAGTGTGTTCCGATTTCACGCTGAGGTTTTTTAGAAGGCCGGGATCCTTCGCCGCCGGGAAGAGATTTCCGGATAACGGAAGCAGAGAGCACGGTAAGAGGCAAACAGGACAAAACTTTTACGTTTTACTTGAAAGAGAGAGGAGGACGATATGACGTAGGATTTTGCGAAAGATGAGGTTTGGCTCCTATTTTGGGAGAGGACGGATATTCAGTGTACGGAATTCGTACGTATGCGCGTATACAGTGTATGAAAAGTTATGCTTCATTGAAAAAATGAAATCCAACGCATAACAAAACTTTGTTGCCAAAGTAAGGAGAAAAACATGGCAAACAAAAAATTTTTTGTGGGAATGCTGGCGGTCTTGCTGGTATTCGGAATGGTGCTTACGAGTTGTGCTACTTTTAGCTCTGTCGGTGGGACTGCTGATGCTCATGGCCTTTTTTCGAGTGCCAAAGAGGTGTCTCATGATTCCGAGGTAATCGCATCTTATGGCATCATTCTCGGGCTCGTGGATACGGGGTATAAAGGGTATGTTGCTGCGGTACAGCAAGCCGAGTCATCGGGCAAAGTAATTACCTCAGTGACAACGCAGTACCTCGGCTTTTACACTAAAGTCACCGCATACGCCAAGTAAGGCGCGAGAAGTTTTCGGAAAAAGAAGCCGCCGCCCTCTGTGGCGGCGGCTTCAAGTTCGCCGAGGCTGTTTCAAAACCGCATGTCTTGACACAGCAATCGCTAAAAACGCGGCTTGAGAAGGCTTTAGCCTGAAAAACCGCAGGACTTGTAAGCCAACCGCAGGTTAGTCGACAACACAACCGGGTTGTTGAACAAGTCCGCTATTATTCACGGCGGACGGAGCATCGGCGTTCTCCCGATTGAGCGTTCTCAAAAAACGAATGCGTTGACGCGGGGATACCGATTCGCATCCCGTCAAACGCCGGCAGGACCTGTAACCCCGTCCGCCCGCAATACGCCGCAATTTCTTCGTGGCTGTGTTCGTGGCAGAGGTGGGTAAGATACGCCTCTTTCACTGCGGCCTTTTTCACCGCTTCGATCGCTTGGTCAAACGAAAAGTGGGTGGAATGCGGACGGGCACGTAACGCGCCGAGCAGGAGGCAGTCCGCGCCGCGCATGAGATCGAAGGAAGCGTCCGGGATAAAACTTGCGTCGGTAACATAGACGAAGACCGCGCCGCTTTCGGCCATCTTCCAGCCGTATATGTCGAGCGTCCCATGCTGGGCGGGAACAGGCGTAACCGTCAACCCGCCGACAACCACCGGGCCGTAAACCACGGACGGCGCGATCTTGGGCTTGCCGCCGCCGGGCTGCGTCTCCTCGAATATATACCTGAAACGCTCGCGGATATCCTCTATCGTTGCCGGATTGCCATAGACAGGAAGCGGGCCGTCCTGCGTGAGCGGACGAACATCATCAAGGCCGTGGAGATGGTCGGCGTGCGCGTGCGTATAAAAAAGCGCGTCAAGACGGCAAATCCGCGCCCTCACCGCTTGCAAGCGAAATTCGGGCCCCGTGTCGATGAGTATGTTCTCGCCCGCTGCCCCTTCGATAAAGACCGATGCCCGGTAACGCTTATCACGAGGATCCTCCGACCGGCACACGGCGCACCCGCACCCCACTACCGGAATCCCGTGCGACGTCCCCGACCCCAGAACCGTTATCCTCATACTTTCTCGGAATATATCCTCTCGGAGCGAAAGGAATCGAACCTTCATAAACCAGTTCCCAAAACTGGTGGTCAGCCATTGACCCACGCTCCGGACTGGCAAAAAATCCTCTCCCCGGCACCTCCCTAAACCGAGCCGCCTCTTTTCGATATAAGAGCCTGATGGTTTTGTGGGCGCACCCCCCATCCATGGATGGACGCATAACTGAAGCAAACGCGCAAAGCATTTGCGAGTACGCCCCCGCCGGAAACCCGAAACAGGATGTTGCGGGTCGGAGGCGACCCCCGTCCCGCACTTTTCACCATCAAAACAGGCCAGGTAGGAATTGAACCCACGACGTTCGGTTTTGGAGACCGATACTCTACCAATTGAGCTACTGGCCTATGACGCAGATGAGTATAGCATATTGAAATAAATGTGAAAAGGGGATCGTGCAGGGCAGCGGCATTGACTTTGACAACGGGTCAATATGCCGGGCGCTGTTTAGGAAGGTGTCAAGCCACAAGAGAAATGTCGCACTCCTTCATGCGACAGAGATTTTCAGCCGTCTTTGGGATATGCTGTCGGTATGAACACCGTGTTTGAGGATGGGCGGTACGGCTACGGCTTTGTTCCGGCGGAGTACCTGCCTCCGGGCGTGGTTATATTCGTGTTGGTTTGTCATTGCGAGGCGCGAAGCGGCGAAGCAATCCGGTGCGGGAACCTCTTCCATCTGGATTGCTTCGTCGTCGGCATATTGCCGCCTCCTCGCAATGACGGGGGGCCGCAAATGCGCGCGAATTGACGCGAATGGGGTGTATTATCCGCGCTTCGCAACGCCATGTATGGCACTCATTCGCGGACAAAAACATATTTGTTCGTGAGTTCCGTAGTTATTATTCGTGTTGGTTTGTCATTGCGAGGCGCGAAGCGGCGAAGCAATCCGGTGCGGGTGCCTCTTCCGTCTAGATTGCTTCGTCGTCGGCATATTGCCGCCTCCTCGCAATGACGGGAGTCCGCGAATGCGCGCGAATGGATAATGGTGGTGGCAGAACGCGCTATCAGTGCGAGCGAGCCGCTCGTTAGAGCGGGAAAAGGCGGGCTAACTACATACCGCGAAGCTGATTGTCAAGCCGGGTCTTGTTTTCGTGGTTGATGATTTCTTGATCCAGCAAGATACTGGTAAGCTCGGTGAGGAAATTTTTAAGATGCCCAAAATGGTTTACCTTTATGGATACAAGATCAGTCCTCAAGTTACCAATTTCGTTTCTCATTTCGCTTCTCAAGTCGCCGATTTCGCTGTCCAGCTTGGCATTCAGCGTGTTTATATCCTCTTTGGTTGCCAATTTTGCCATAAGCTCGTTGAGGAGGTTTTGCTTGAAACCGTGCTTTACAAAGTCAACACCATGCCGGGCAAAGCCTGTGATAAAGACAGCCACCGCGACAAGAACGGCAACCAAGAGAAGTGCCAGTGCTATAGGGGGAAACGCGCTTATAATTTTGTCCAAAACATCCCATCCGGTCATATTCCTTACCGCTCCTTCACTATACGCATACAATATACTCATATTTTCGGAATTTGTCAAGGGGTTTATTTTTTTTTGTTTTGAAATTTTTCGTCCTCCTGCGCGAAACGTCCAACAAGATAAAAGTCCTGGCCCGCGATACTTATGAGGCTTTTGTCGAGACCGTCATCAAGTGGGTATAATCCGTGAAAATCCGCGTCAATCCGTGGACAAAATTCTTACGTTGTTGACAGTGGGAAGTCTTCCCTTTCGCTACAGGCTTGAGCCCTTCGCTATCCCTGTTCCATTTTCCATTTTCCATTCTCAATTTTCAATTCGCGCAACGCGCGTCCCCCCTCTTGACACTTTTTTACAATCATCATACTATACCTACTGTATTTATAAGATATAAGGATAGTGTTCATTGGGAAAATTGTTTGACTTTACGTTGGTCTTTTCGCAGATTCCGCGCGTGCTGAGGTATCTGCCCATCACTATGGAAATCGCTCTCATTTCCTTTGTGGGCAGCGTGGCGATTGGATTTCTTGTGGCCATGGTGAAGGTTAAGAAAATACGTTTTATCGCGCCCATCGCCCGTTTTTACGTGGCGTTTACCCGGGGAACGCCTGTGTTGGTGCAACTGTACCTCACCTATTACGGCCTCCCCATGATACTCACGGCGATAAACCACGCCTACGGCACCGCGTTCAACGTCAACGGCATCACGCCGATTCTGTTCGCGCTGGTCGCCCTGTCCCTCAACGAAGCCGCTTACTCGTCGGAGAGCATCCGTGCCGCCATCGAATCGGTTGACAAGGGACAGATGGAGGCGGCCCTTTCCATCGGCATGACCGCGCCCCAGGCGTTACGCAGAATTATCCTGCCCGAAGCGCTGGTTGTGGCGCTTCCCTCGCTGGGCAATTCGCTTATCGGGCTTATCAAGGGAACGTCTCTTGTGTTTGTGACGGCGGTGGTGGAGATGACGGCGGCGGGAAGGCTTCTTGCTTCGCGGAATTTTCGCTACTTTGAAATGTACATAACCCTTGCGATCGTCTATTTTTTGATCACAAGCGTTGTGTCTCGCCTGTTGCGCTGGGCGGAAAAACGATTGCGCTGCAATGAACGGGAGTTGCCTCATGCTGCAAGTTGAAGGCCTAAAAAAGAATTTTCACCGCATCGAGGTGCTTAAAGGCATCGATATGACTGTCAACCCAGGAGAGGTGGTCGGGATCATCGGCGCGTCAGGTTCGGGAAAATCGACCCTGTTGCGCTGCCTCAACTTGCTGGAAATTCCCAATGCGGGACATTTCCGTTTTGGCACCCTTGATTTTGATATGACCAAGGTGAAAAAGCATGAGATTATGGGAGTGCGCCGTTCCACCGCGATGGTGTTCCAGCAATTTAACCTTTTCAAATACAAGACCGCTCTTGAAAATGTGATGGAAGGTCCGCTGGTGGTTCAAAGGAAGCCCAAAGCGGAAGTCAAAGAGCGGGCGGAACACTATCTTGCCAAAGTGGGGCTTTCCGACAGGATGAACCACTATCCGTCCCAGCTTTCAGGCGGACAGCAACAGCGCGTCGCCATTGCCCGCGCAATGGCACTGAAACCAGAAATCATTCTGTTTGACGAACCGACATCAGCACTGGACCCGGAGATGGTAGGAGAGGTACTTCGGGTCATTCAGGATGTGGCCAAAGAGGGCAACACGCTGATCATCGTGTCCCACGAGTTGAATTTTATCAACGAGATAGCGAATCACGTCATTTTTATTGATGACGGCGTCATCTTGGAGGAAGGCAGTCCCCGCGAGATTTTTTTCAGCCCGGTACATGAGCGTACCAAGCAGTTTATCTCACGGGTCGCGCTTCATGATTACATGATATAGAGCCGGAAGGTTTTATATATATTTTATCGTTCCTTATATAAAGGAATATAAGGAAGAAGGAGAAGAGTATGACAAGAATTATGGCTATTGCGCTGGCAATAGGGCTTGCGGCCTCCGTTTTTGCGGGCGGCAAGAAGGAAGCGGCGTCCGGGGTGACGACCATCACCGTTGGCACCGCCGGGTTGCCCGTACCCTACGGGTGGGTGAACCCGGATGGTACGCTTGACGGGTACGATAGCGCGGTCATCGCGGCGGTGGATGAGGTGTTGCCTCAGTATACCTTCAAGATCGAGGTAACTGAGTTCCCCAGCATCTTCGTGGGGCTTGATTCGGGACGGTATCAGATCGGGGTGAACAACATTAGTTGGCGCAAGGAGCGCGAGGAGAAGTATCTCTTCGCCAAAAACCACTACATCTACAACAATACCGGAATCGTTGTCCGCAAGGGGCGAACGGACATTCGCGGTATAAGCGATCTGGGTGGGAAAACAGACATTGCGACGCCTGATGGCGCGTTTCCCCAGCTTTTTGTGGAAGAGTACAACGAAACGAACCCAGATAATCCCATCAAGATCACCTATTCCGATGAGGATGCGCTGAGAATCTACCAAAAAATCGTAGATGGCAGCCTCGACTTTATCCTTTCGGAAGAGGTTTCTGTAACGCTGAGGGAGCGCGAGTTTGGATTTGACGTTGATTTCATCTCTCTTCCCAAGGGAGAACAGGAAAAGATTCAGAATCCTAAGTCCTATTTTCTTTTTCCCCGTACGCCAGAGGGAGAAACAATCCGCGCCGCAGTGGATGGGGCTTTGGAAACGCTGATTGCTAATGGAAAACTGCGAGAGTTGTCTATTAAGTATTTCGGTTCTGACATTAGTCAGTGAGGTACTATGAGCGAACTGGTTATAAACCCCGCGCCGTCTGAGTCGCGGGTTGCAACTTCTGAGTTGCAGCATGAAATTTCAGCAAGCGGCGCCTTTGTGCGCCAGCAGAACCAGTTCGCCACCCCCTTTGGTTCCGGGGTGGGCGAATTGCAGGTTAAAGCCGGGCGCTACAGGCTCTTGTGGGCGCGTATCTGCCCGTGGGCGCATCGCCAGATCATAGCCTTTACGTTGTTGGGGCTTGATGAGGTTATCAGTGTTGGTACGGCAAACCCTATTAGGACCAGTCAGGGTTGGGAGTTCTCTCTTGATCCTAACGGGGTTGATCCGGTGTTGGGGATAAGGTTCCTTTCAGAGGCTTATACAAAGGCGGACCCAAACTATACTGGACGGGCAACGGTTCCGGCAGTTGTGGACATTACAACGGGCAAGGTAGTGAACAACGATTATGTTAAGCTGACCAACTATTGGGAGACGGTGTGGTCTCCGTTCCATAAACCGGATGCGCCAAACCTGTATCCGCTTGAATTACGGGATGAAATCGACTCTTTGAACGACATCCTTTTCCACGAAGTGAATAACGCGGTCTATAAAGCGGGTTTTGCTCAATCCCAGTCGGAATACGAAAAGGCTTATGACCTGCTTTTTGCGCGGCTCGACCAGTTGGAAGACCGGCTTTCACATCAGCGTTACCTTTTTGGCGACCGGATTACTGACTCTGATATCCGTCTTTATGTAACGCTCGTCCGTTTTGATATTGCGTATCACACAGTGTTTAAGGTGAACCGTAACCGGCTCATCGACTTCCCCAATCTCTGGAACTATGCTAAAGACTTGTATCAGACGCCTAGTTTTGGGGACACCACTGACTTTGACGCCATCAAGCAGGGCTATCATTTGGGATCGCATGGACGCAATCCCTACCACATTTTAGCGTTGGGTCCAGACCTTTCTATCTGGAACGAACGGCATGACAGACTGCGGTTTTCTCATGCTGAAAAAAATCTACAGGAGGAAGATAGTGGCGTATAAAACATGGTTTCAGGATGAAACGAACAACATAAAAGGCGCCTTTGTTCGGCAGCAGAACTATTTTACTACTCCTTTTGGAACTGGTGAGGGTGAACTGCCGGTTGAAGCCGGTCGTTATCGGCTGATTTGGTCTGCGGCTTGTCCCTGGGCTACCCGGCAACTCATCGTCCGAAGCCTTCTTGGGCTTGAAGATGTGTTCAGTGTGGGACTTGTTGATCCCATTCGGCCTCAAAAGGAGTACAGTGACTGGGCTTTTACTCTTGATAAGGATGGGGTTGATCCGGTTCTCAAGGTAAAAAACGTGAGTGATCTCTATCGTAACGCGGTTCAGGATTACAAGGGGCGTTTTACGGTTCCTGCTGTTGTGGATGTTGCTGCATTGAAGGTTGTGAACAACGATTACTTCAATTTAAGCTACTATTGGGAGACGGCGTGGCGAGATTTTCATAAGATTGGCGCGCCCGATCTGTTTCCAGAACGTCTGCGTAAGGATATTGCGGCGCTAAACGATGTTATCTTCCATGAAGTGAACAACGGCGTGTATAAAGCGGGGTTTGCCCGGACGCAAAGCGCCTACGAAGACGCTTACGCTAAAGTTTTCAGGCGTTTGGACTGGCTGGATGGACGATTATCACAAAGCAGGTATCTTTTTGGGGATGCGCTCACGGATTCGGATATACGGCTTTGGGTAACGCTTGCCCGTTTTGACGCGGCGTACTATAACGCCTTCCGCGTAAACAGAAACAGGCTCGTGGACTTTCCCCATTTGTGGGCTTATGCGCGAGACCTTTACCAAATTCCTGCTTTTGGCAAGAATACGTACTTTGATCACATCAAGGCGCACTATCATGTGTGCTGCGATCCGGGTAATACGTTCGACATTATCCCCAAAGGACCTGACGCCGCTATCTGGAACACGCCTCACGGCAGGGAAAGCGTGGCGTATGGACATTAGACCTATGACGCCGGACGATATTGATGGTGCGGTGTCTCTGCTCGCGGTATCTTTTCAGGATCGTCCGTTTTATCAATATCTTGCGCCCGACCCTGATGAACGCCGCTCGTTCCTCCTCGCCAACTTTCGCCAGCGTATTACCCAGGGATTGGGCGTGCAAGAAACCGATCTGGCGGTGGCAGACGGCGCGCTTGTCGGTATTGCGGTTTGGTCGCCGCCCGCCCTTGTTGAAGCCGACAGCCACGCGGCAGAGGATCGCTCTCTGGAAGAATCGCTTGCGGCGTATTCGGCGGGTTTGCGGGAACGGTTCCTGGCGTTTATACAAATCCTGACCCAAGCGCGGGAGCAAACGATACAACAGCCTTTTTGGAGTCTGGCCCCGATAGCGGTGCTGCCCCCGTCGCGGGGAAAGGGTGTGGCTTCCGCGCTGATCAACAAGAAACTCAAGGATATTGACGAGGCGCGTCTGCCTTGTTTTCTGGGAACCCAAGACAAGGTAAACGTCGCCATCTATGAGCGATTTGCCTTTCAAACGCTCCGGGAAGACCGTGTTTCACCTGACATTACCCATTACACGATGATTCGGAATCTTAATCACGGGACGTAATCATAAGGGTGGCTGTTCCAAAACCGTGCGCGTTCTCGTGATTCTCCTATAATACCAAACGCCAACGTGCCGGGGGTGTTGCGGCGCTTTGCTTCACCTTGATCCCGCCACCGGCCAACCCCGGCCACCGATACTGGCCAGTATCGGCCATCGATACCAGCCTAATCGGGGTGGCCCGTCATTGCGAGCGAAGCGAAGCAATCCAGGGAATACGCCCCTCGTCTGGATTGCTTCGTCGGCAAGCCTCCTCGCAATGACGGTGGTTCTCGCGTCATTGCGAGCAAAGCGAAGCAATCCAGGGAGCACGCCCCTCGTCTGGATTGCTTCGTCGCTTCGCTCCTCGCAACGACGATGGTTCTCGCGTCATTGCGAGCGAGCGGCACATTGCCGAGCGAAGCAATCCAGGGAGCACGCTCCTCGTCTGGATTGCTTCGTCGCTTCGCTCCTCGCAATGACGATGGTTCTCGCGTCATTGCGAGCGAGCGGCACATTGCCGAGCGAAGCAATCTAGGAGCCTGTGGGACTTAGAAAATTTTCGCGCTTTTTTTCGCAAAAAATAGTGCAAAAACCCCGATAAATAAGCCGTTTTTAGTATTTTGATTAGGTTAAAATAAGTATTTTCGTGTATTATTTCCTATTTTTTGCTAAGTCCCACAG
>JAISZQ010000328.1 GCA_031269165.1 Spirochaetaceae bacterium | reverse complement strand
TGCGAAAGACAGCGCCGGCGCTTCTTCGTGCCGCTCCTGATCCCCGGCCCTCCGGCAAAACGAAAATGACTGGACCCAAACGGCGGTTCACCGCCTCCATTAACCCTGACTATATGTCCTCCGTCATCTTCAAAAAGTAAATGCAATAGCCCTGCCCCCTCTACGGGGGTTTGCCACCCCCGTAACGCCCCCGTCTCAACTTTCAGTCGTGGAGTTTCGGAAAAGTGGGGCGAAGCCTCGCCCGAAACTCCAGAGGCGGGCAAAGCCCGCGACCGAATCACAGCGGCGGCTTGCGTCCCGCAGGGTTTTTGAACAGGCTCTTAGAGTCTGTTCAAAATCTCCTCAAAGTCTGTTTAAAAACCCAGCAAAAGGGGGAACGGCAACAGGTTGCCGCGCCTTCCCCCTCGCTCCGGTCTACGCCCTACGCTACCCTCTTCAACGGGGACAAAACCATGCGGTGCATGGTTTTGTGGGCGTACCTTAAGCAAACCCGTAGGGTTTGCTCAGCGTCCACGGACGGACGCATTACTGAAGCACACCGTAGGTGTGCCACGCCCCGGCCCGGAAGTCCGAAGCAGGACGCTGAGGGCTGTAGGGATACCCCCGTAACGCCCCCGAATCACAGCGGAGGCTTACATCCTGCGGGGTTATTGAACAGGCTCTCAGGGCAATGTCATTTACTTTTTCACCACGAACGACAACGGGCCTTTGACCCGCAACCTCACTCACCCTTTGCTATGAAAACGGACAGAGAAATGAATGGCGCGTTATTCTGTTCGTGTCTGTGCGGGTCTATGGCCCGTTGGTAAAATTCTTAAAATGCAGCCGTTTGTTTTGCGCATGAACGTAAATAACGTTACCCTGCGCGCGCACCCCCTCTTGACATATTTTCGCGTTTTCGCTAGAATGTATAATTTGAGGAGACTATGCGCGATATTCAAGATTTTGATTCGATTATGATTCGTCTGGCCTCGCCTGAGATGATTAGGTCGTGGTCTTATGGGGAAGTGAAAAAGCCGGAGACGATTAACTACCGGACGCTGCGGCCTGAGAAGGATGGCCTTTTCTGCGAGCGTATCTTTGGGACGACGAAGGAATGGGAGTGCTACTGCGGCAAGTTCAAGTCGATCCGCTATAAAGGGGTCATTTGCGACCGGTGCGGGGTTGAGGTGACGCATTTCAAGGTGCGCCGCGAGCGGATGGGGCATATCGAGCTGGCCGCGCCGGTGTCCCATATCTGGTACTATCGCTCGGTGCCGAGCCGGATGGGGCTTCTGCTGGATATTCCGATGAACAAGTTGCGGTCGATTCTCTACTATGAGCAGTACATCGTGCTTGATCCGGGCGAGACCGACCTCAAGCGGAAGCAGATTCTCAACGAGGAAGAGTACTATGACGCGGTGGAGCGTTACGGTTCGACAGGGTTCGAGGCGGGGATGGGCGCGGAGAGTATCCGCGTGCTGCTCGACAAGATTGACCTTGACCGGCTCGCCGAGGATCTTCGTGAAAAGATGAAGGACAAGGGGCCCAAGAGCGACAAGCGTCTGCTCAAACGGATCAAGATTGTCGAAAACTTCCGCGCTTCGGGGAATAAGCCCAGTTGGATGATTCTGGACGTGATTCCGGTGATTCCGCCTGAGCTTCGTCCGATGGTGCAACTGGATGGCGGGCGGTTTGCCACCTCCGACCTCAACGATCTCTACCGCCGGGTCATCAACCGGAACAACCGTTTGCGCCGTCTGCAAACGCTCAACGCGCCTGACATCATCATCCGCAACGAGAAGCGTATGTTGCAGGAGGCCGTGGACGCGCTCTTTGACAATTCCAAGCGGAAACGCGCGGTGAAGGGGGCCTCGAACCGGCCGCTCAAGTCGATTAGCGATATGCTCAAGGGCAAGCAGGGGCGGTTCCGCCAGAACTTGCTGGGCAAGCGCGTTGACTATTCGGGGCGTTCGGTCATCACGGTGGGGCCGGAACTCAAGATGTGGCAGTGCGGCCTCCCGACCAAGATGGCGCTGGAACTTTTCAAGCCCTTTATCATGAAGCGGCTCGTCGATAAAGACGTGGTGTTCAACATCAAGAAGGCGAAGATGCACGTCGAGGCGGAAGAGCCTGAAGTGTTTGCCGTGCTTGACGAGGTGGTGAAGGAGCATCCGGTACTGCTCAACCGCGCGCCGACATTGCACCGGCTGGGCATCCAGGCGTTTGAACCGGTGCTGGTCGAGGGGAAGGCTATCCGGCTGAACCCGCTCGTCTGTCACGCTTTTAACGCGGACTTCGACGGCGACCAGATGGCCGTTCACGTGCCGCTTACCCAGGCCGCGCAGATGGAGTGCTGGACGCTCATGCTTTCGGCGCGGAACCTCTTAAACCCGGCGAACGGCGGCACGATTGTGTTCCCGTCTCAGGACATGGTGCTGGGCATTTACCTCCTTACCACGCTGAAACCGAGCGGCAAGGGGGCCGGGCGTATGTATTCCGGCATTAACGAAGTGGTGATGGCCGTGGATGCCGGGGCCCTTGACTGGGAGTCGCCCATCAAGATCAAAGCGCCCAAGGCGCCGGTCTGGAACAAGCAGGGCGGGAACCCGGAGGCAAGCGTGTCCAGTGGCGCGATTATCGAAACGAGCGCGGGGCGGTTGGTGTTCAACGAGGAACTGCCGTTCGAGATTCCCTATATCAACTATGAGTTGAAGGACAAGGATCTCCGCGCCCTCATCGAGTGGGTGTTTGCCGAAAAAGGCTCGTGGATCACGGTAAAGATGCTCGACACGATCAAGGCGACCGGCTACAAGTACGCCACGCTGTTTGGCGCGACCATCGGCGTGAACGACATCGTGGTTCCGCCCAGCAAGGCGGACATGATCGCCCGGGCCAACCACGAGGTTGACGGCATCCAGAACCAGTGGCGGCAGGGGCATATCACGGCGGAGGAACGGTACAACCGCGTCGTCGAGGTGTGGTCAAAGACCAACGAAGAGCTTACCAACGTGATGATGAAGACGCTGGAGGAAGACCGCGAGGGCTTCAACTCGATCTTCGTCATGGCGAAATCCGGGGCGCGGGGCAGCAAAAACCAGATCCGCCAGCTTGCCGGTATGCGCGGCCTCATGGCCAAACCGTCGGGGGACATCATCGAGCTTCCGATCAGGTCAAACTTCAAAGAGGGCCTCTCCGTCATCGAGTTTTTCATCTCGACCAACGGCGCGCGCAAGGGTCTTGCCGACACCGCGCTCAAGACCGCCGAAGCCGGGTACCTCACCCGCCGCCTCGTAGACATCGCGCAGGACGTGGTGATCAACGAGGAGGATTGCGGCACGATCACCGGTTCGGCCTACTCCGCGATCAAGGACGGCGAAGAGATCATCGAGCCGTTGCGCGAGCGTATCGTGGGCCGGTTCACCCTTGAACGGGTCAAACACCCGATCACGGGCGAGATCATGGTTGACGTAAACGAGGAGATCACCGAGGCCATCGCCGCGAAAATCGAAGACGCGGGGATTGAGACCGTCACGATCCGCACCGTTCTCACCTGCGAGGCCAAGCATGGCGTTTGCCGCAAATGTTATGGCCGCAACCTTGCCACGAACCGCGCCGTTGAAATCGGCGAGGCGGTCGGTACCATCGCGGCCCAGTCTATCGGACAGCCGGGAACCCAGCTTACCATGCGGACGTTCCATGTCGGCGGCGCGGCAACGAAGGTCAGCGAAGAAAACCGCATCTTCCTCAAATATCCGGTCTATGTCCGCGAGATCACGGGCAGCCATGTCGAGCTTTACAACGGCCGCTGGCTCTTTACCCGAAAAGGCGCGGCAACCGTGTGCAAGGTGTTGAAGGAGTTTCCGGTTACCGATAAGGATACCGTACTCGTTGAAGACGGCAAGCGCATCATTCGGGGCGAGCAGATCTTGAAACACGGGGCGAAGACCGTCGTCTCGCCTGAAATCGCCTACGCCCTCGTGCGCGGCAACAAACTCCTGCTCATCAGCCAGGATCAGAAGATTGAAATCAGAAACGGCTCTGAAGTCTTGGTCAAACCCGGCAGCATTGTCGATGCCGAAAAAACCATCGCCACCTTCGACCCGTTCTCGGATCCGATCATTGCCGAGGCATCGGGCCGCGTGAAGTTCGAGGACATCATCTCAGGCGCCACATTAAAAGAAGAAATCGACACCGAAACGGGCAACATCGAGAAGCAGATCACCGAGATGCAGGGGGAAGGCAAACAGCCGCGTATCTATGTCGTGGACGATGCCGGTAACGAGTTGGTCTCGTACTTCCTGCCGGCGGGCGCCTACCTTCAGGTTGACGACGGCGAGCCGGTCCAGGCCGGGAAAACGATCGCCAAGACGCTGAAAGAATCGGCCAAGGCGATGGACATCACCTCCGGCCTTCCCCGCGTGTCCGAACTTTTCGAGGCGCGCAGGCCGAAGAGCCCCTCCGTTCTCGCGCAAATTTCCGGAATCGTCTCGTTCAAGGGCATCGTGAAGGGAAAGCGCGTCGTACTGGTGACCGATGGGTTTGGCCGTGAGTTCAAGCACCTCATCCCGATGACCAAGCGCCTCCTCGTCCGAGACGGCGACACCGTTGAGGCCGGCGAGCAACTCTGTGTCGGCGCGGCAAACCCGCACGAGATCCTCTACATCCTCGGCGAGAGCCGCCTCCAGCGGTATCTCATGGACGAAATCCAGCAGGTTTACCACCTCCAGGGCGTCTCCATCAACGACAAGCACATCGGTGTCATCATCCGCCAGATGATGCGTAAAGTGGAGATCGCCGCTGTCGGCAACACCCGCTTTATCTTCGGCGAGCTGGTTGACAAATACCAGTTCCACGAGGAGAACGAGCGCGTCCTTGCCGAAGGCGGCGAACCGGCCATTGCCCGCCCGATATTCCAGGGGATCACGAAGGCCAGCCTCAACATCGACAGTTTCCTCTCGGCTGCCAGCTTTCAGGAGACGACCCGCGTCCTTACCAACGCGGCGATCGCCTCTTCGACGGACCATCTGCGCGGCCTCAAGGAAAACATCATCATCGGCCACCCCATTCCGGCGGGTACCGGCATGAAGCGTTACAAGGAGATCAAGCTCTTCGACGAGAACCAGCGCGACCTTGACGACTATATGCAGACTATCCTCGAAAGGCGCAAACTCGAAGCCGCCGAACAGGAAGCCGCCCAAGTCGTAACCGCCGCCGATTTTGCGATGGACGCGGATGCCGACGACGATGATTAGGCCCGGAGAGGAGTCCCGTGGACCCGCCGTCTGGGGAACAGGCGGCGGTGTTCCCCTCCGGGTGCTAGACTTGACCATAGAATAAGCGCGGGCAGATGTTTCACGCCAGAAAAGCACCACGAACCACGCGAACATTTGCTATAAAAACGGACAGAGAAATGAATGGTGCGCTATTCCGCTCGTGTCGTTCGTGGTCAAATTCTTTAATTTTTGTGGGTCAAGTTTGGCTTCGGGGAAGGGGTGCCGGATCACGTTTAACCCTAGTTGATGCGGATGAGACAGATGCGTGCGGATTTTGCATTGCCGCGCCTATTCATCCGCGTTGCTTTAGTGGTTAAATTCGTTGTGCCGGTGTTTATGATCGCGCTCCTTTTTCCACCGTCGCCAATGACAAAAAACACAAAAAATGAGGAAAACAAGAAATTTTGAAAGAATTTGCCTTTTTTCGTGATTTTTTTACGGTTTTTACTTGACAAAAAAACACAAGCATGGTAAACTGACAAATAAGGAGTATAGATATGAAATTTTCAAAGTTTTTTTTCGGAGTTGTAGTGTTTTCGTTGGTTTTCGGAGGGGGGGGGGTCTTTGTTTTTGCCGGAGGAGGCAAACAAAGCGGCGTAACGCTTACTGTTTGGCATCAGTCGGTTGGTGAGACTGACCCATCGGCAAGAATCCTGAAACAACTGATCGCTCAGTGGAACAGGGAACACCCCGACATCAAGGTCGTGGAGGACGGCGTTACCGGCGAACAGTACAAAACCAAGATCAACACGGCGTTAGCGGCCAATGACGCCCCCGACATTTTCTATATGTGGGGTGGCAGTTTTTCACGGCCCTTTATTGAGGCGGGCAAAATGTTTGACATTACCGATTTGATTCCCGCATCGACGAAAAGCGCCATGATCCCCGGCGCTATTGAGGCGGTTACCGTAAACGGCAAAGTTTACAGTTATCCCTGTTATACCCACATAGCGAATCTCTACTGTAACACGGAACTGTTTGCAAAAGCCGGGGTACCGCTTCCCACCACATACGCGGAACTGCTGGATGCGGCAAAAAAGTTAAAGGCCGCTGGAATCACCCCGGCAGTACTTGGCGAGAAAGACCGCTGGCCCGGTATGTACTGGTTTGACATCATCGCGATGCGCCAAGCCGGCAGTCGGGCAAGCATGGCCGCCATGCGGAATCCGGCACAGTTTGACAGCCCTGATTTTATCGAAGCGGCGCGAAAGGTACAAGAATTGATTGACGCGGGTCTTTTCAATTCAAGCCTTTTCTCCATGAGTTACGATGAAATGCTCGGCGCGTTCAACAACGGCCAAGCGGCGATGATGTTTCAGGCGAACTGGATAAACGCCGGTATTGAAGACCGATCCAGCACGGTGCGGGGAAAAGTTACCGCGATACCCTTCCCGGTTTTTGAGGACGGCAAGGGCAAAGCCGGTGAATTTTTTGGCGGCGGCATTGACAGTTATTACATCTATTCTGGGACAAAGCATCCCAAAGAAGCGGCACAATTTCTGGCATGGTTCAGTGAAAACTTGGGAAAACAGGGGTACCTTGCGGGGGCGGGGCTTCCCTGCTGGAAAACCGAGGGCCTTGATACGTCAAGTATAACCGGTTTGGATAAAGAAGTCGCCGCCCTGATGGGAACCGCCGAATCTTTTGTTCCCTGGTGGGACAATATACTGCCGGCGGACGCTTCGGAGACCCACAAAAACCTGATAGCCGATTTGCTCGCAAAAAACATTACCCCTCAGCAGTTTGCCCGGGAAATGTCCAAAGTGGCAAAGTCGGATTTGTAGTACGAGGCTGTCCCAAAACGCCATGTTTGGGATGGCCAAAATTGAAAGGAGAAAATTATGGATTCTTTTTTTGGCAATAAAAAAGCGATTTGCGTCTTTGTGTTGCCAACGGTAGCAATTTTTTCGATCATTGTTTTCGCGCCGATTTTGATGTCCGCAGGGTACAGCCTTCTGGACTGGAACGGGATAAGCGCGGCCAAATTTATCGGACTCGCCCATTATCTGCGCCTCTTTACCGACCCCCGGACGCTCAACTCCATAATCAATTCCCTGCTCTTTGTCGGCGCTTCGGTTTTTATCCAGCTTCCGATTTCGCTCATTCTCGCACTGATCCTCGCCGGATCGATCAAGGGCGAGGCGTTATACCGCACCGTATATTTTATTCCCGTCGTTATTTCAACAACCGTGATCGGGCAGTTGTGGATAAAAATCTACAACGCCGATTACGGGTTGCTCAATGCGTTTCTTACCGGAGCGGGGCTTGAACATCTGGCGCAGGACTGGCTCGGCCAGCGTAAAACCGCGCTGGTCTCCGTATTTGTTCCCATTTTGTGGCAATATGTCGGCTACCATATGTTGATACTGTATGCCGGGGCAAAATCAATTTCCGCGGAAATATACGAGGCTGCGAAAATAGACGGTTCCACAGCGATCAAAACCGCGTTCAGGATAACGATCCCGCTTATGACGCCGGTTTTGAAAGTTTCGCTCACGCTTTCCGTTATTGGCGCGCTGAAAGTGTTTGATCTGGTGTATGTGCTGACCGGAGGAGGCCCGTTCTTTTCGACGGAAACGCCAAGCACGCTCATGTACACTATGATTTTCGATTCGTTCCAATACGGCTACGGCAGTTCCATCGCGATTTTTATCATTGCCGAATGCCTTGTGTTAAGCGTGATCGTAAACAGAATTTTCAAGTCGGTAAACCCGGAGGAGTCATGATGATTGCCATAAAAAAACCTGTATCAATCGGAAAATTAGCGCTTTCAGTATTTCTGCTGTTTTGGGCGGTTATTCAAATATATCCCCTGATATGGCTCGCGCTGTTTTCGTTGAAAGACAATGCGGAAATCTTTGGCGGAAACATTGCGGGTTTCCCCAAAACGCCGAAATGGGAAAATTATCCTGACGCGCTGAAGCAGGGCGGCGTTCTTATTTATTTTTTTAACAGCCTTCTGGTAACGGGCGTAACCATTGTGATGACGGTTTTGCTGTCGTCAACGACGGCCTATGCCATAAGCCGGATGAAATGGAAACTGAGCGGAAAAGTGATGACGTTTCTGCTTTTGGGAATGATGATTCCGGTACATGCGGCGCTTCTGCCTTTGTTTATTGTTTTAAGCCGCCTGAAACTGTTGAACACGTACCTTGCCCTCGTTCTGCCCTATGTCGCCTTCGCGCTTCCTCTGGGGGTTTTTATCCTCTCGGGCTTTTTAACAGGGATTCCCCGCGAGATGGAAGAATCCGCAGCAATAGACGGTGCTCATATTTACCGGACGTTCTTTTCAATTATTGCGCCGCTGATACGTCCCGCTATCGCGACCGTCGCAATTTTTACCTACCTGGCGTCGTGGAATGAACTGATGTTCGCGGTAACATTCATCAGCCGAAAAGAATTTAGCACTTTGACGGTGGGCATCATGTCTATGGTCGGTAGTTATGTAACCCGCTGGGGCCCTATCGGCGCAGGGCTCATGATTGCCACTATCCCCACGATTATCATCTATATCCTGTTGTCAAAACAAGTTCAAAAAAGCATGATTGCCGGCGCGGTGAAAGGATAGGCGGTTTCTCGAAAACGAAGGGCGGCGATGGCATACAGCCGTATTGCTTCCCTCATGTAGTGCTTCTACCAAGAAAATATAAAAAAGGGGGAACGGCAACTAAGTCGTTGAGGCAATTTGCCGCGGCAAATCGCCGCGCCTTCCCCCTGTCTCCGGCCACGCTCAAACCATTGCGGGGTTCCGCAATGGTTTGAGCCGTCCTCCGCTCTCCCCTTCCCTCCTGATTTTTCAAAAGCAATAGAAATCAATCCAAATAACGGTGACTGTTTTATGTGGCGAGGTTTTGCTTGTCATATAGTGATTCTCCTTTATAATACCAAACACCAAAGTGCCGGGGGCGTTGCGGCGCTCTGCTTCGGGGGTTTCGGGCGGACTCGCTTTTCCGAAACTCCACACCTTGATCCCGCCGAGATACGGGGGCGGGGCATCCTTGATGCCTTCGGGGGGCTCCCTACAGCCCTCAGCGTCCTGCTTCGGACTTCCGGGCCGGGGCGTGGCACACCATAGGTGTGCGGCACACCTACGGTGTGCTTCAGTCCTGCGTCCGTCCGTGGACGCTGAGCAAACCCTACGGGTTTGCTTAAGGTACGCCCACAAAACCATGCACCGCATGGTTTTGTCCCCGCAGAGGGGGATAGCGAAGGACCCTAAGCGCAAGCGGCGGGCCGTAGCGAAGGGGGAGACGCGGCAACCTGTTGCCGTC
>JAISZQ010000296.1 GCA_031269165.1 Spirochaetaceae bacterium | reverse complement strand
AATGATGATATGACCGCATGATTTCCCTCCGTGTTTTGGTTCTCAACCTTATTCTACACGCTGGTTCTCTTGCGGTCTATTTCCTCCCCAACTGTTGCACTTGCTGTTGTATTTTACCGTCTCCCCCTCGCTACGGCCCGCCGCTTGCGCTTAGGGTCCTTCGCTATCCCCCTCTGCGGGGGTCAGCCCCCCGCAACGCCCCCGTCTCAACTTTCAGGCGTGGAGTTGCGGAAAAGTGGGGCGAAGCCCCGCCCGAAACTCCAAAAGCGGGCACAGCCCGCGACCGAATCACCGCGGCAGCTTGCGTCCCGCAGGGTTTTTGAACAGGCTCTTACGCTACCCCCTCTACGGGGACAAAACCATGCGGTGCATGGTGACCCACGCAAGCGTGGGTTTGGTGGGCGTACCTTAAGCAAACCCGATAAGCGCAAGCGGCGGTTTGCTCAGCGTCCACGGACGGACGCATTACCGAAGCACACCGTGTGTGCCGCACACCTACGGTGTGCCACGCCCCGGCCGGAAACCCGAAACAGGACGTTGAGGGTTGTAGGCCAAACCCCCGTAACACCCCCGAATCACTGCGGAGACTTGCGTTCCATGGGGTTTTTGAACAGGCTCTAAGACGCGATAGAGGAAGTGCCGTCCCTGCGGGAGAAATTTTGAAATCGGCATTGCGGTGTTTCATTGCTCTCTGGTTGACACAGATTCCGCTTTCCGGTAGACTTCTGTCCGGTGAAAGATAAAAAAGTCGTCCGTGATTCGCTTGTCCTCCTCGCAGTCGGCGTGATTGCCGTGACTCTTCCAACGCTCCTCATCAAAGCGGGCGTTGTCGACGCCTATACCGCCGGAATTTTCACCCTTGCCGGGGTGAACGCGATCATGGCGGTCAGCGTGAACATGATTGTCGGCATCACCGGGCAACTGTCGCTGGGACAGGCCGGGTTTATGGCCATCGGCGCGTATTCCTGCATCTTTTTCAGCCTTGACCTCCACGTGCCGCCGCCCATTGCCGCCGTGTGCGCCGCGCTGGTAACCGCGTTGTGCGCCTTTATCATCGGGTTCCCCACGCTGAAACTCACCGGGGACTACCTTGCCATCGTAACGTTGGGGTTTGGCGAGATCATCCGCGTGATTTTTATCAACTTAAGGACGATCACCGGCGGGGCAAACGGCAGGCGGTTCACCACCGTGATGTCGCTCTTTCAGGACCTCTCGTTTTTCGTCACGACGGCGGTGCTGGTCGTCGTCATCGCGGCCTTGCAAAACTTTCTCCGGTCGAGTTACGGGCGGGCAATTTTGGCCTGTAGGGAGGACGAGATCGCGGCAGATTCGTCCGGCATCGACATATTCCGCTACAAGATGCTGGGCTTTGTCATCGCCGGGGCCGTCGCGGGGATCGGCGGCGCGCTCTATGTATCTGTGGTCGGGTTCATCAAGCCGGATGCCGCGTCGTTCAACCACAGCATCGAGTATCTCATCTTCGTGGTGCTGGGCGGCATGGGCTCGATGACCGGCGCGATACTCGCCGCCTATGTACTCACGTTCCTCCAAGAAATTTTGCGCTTTTTGCAAGACTACCGGCTCCTCATCTACCCGCTGGTGCTGATCTTCGTGATGATTTTCCGTCCGCAGGGCCTTCTGGGGAGAAATGAATTTTCATTTATCAAAACATGGGAGCGGGTATGCCGGAAAAAGACATCGTCCTGAAGATAACCAATCTTTCTATCGTGTTCGGCGGGTTGCGGGCCGTCTCCGATTTCTCCTGTTCGATGTCCAAGGGAGAGTTGCTGGGACTTATCGGGCCGAACGGCGCGGGAAAGACGACGGTTTTCAATATGATCTCCGGCATCTACACGCCCACCGAGGGAAACATCAGCTTTTGGGACCGGGGCGGGACCCTTCACGAGGTCGAACGGCTTTCTCCCGCGAGGCTTGCCCGAACCGGCATCGCCCGCACGTTTCAGAACATCCGGCTCTTCGGGCAACTTTCCGTGCTGGACAACGTGCGGATCGCGCTCCATGCGCGACGAAAACAGGGGCCGCTTGACGCGGTGTTCCGTACGTCTCGCTTCCTGATCGACGAGGAACACATCGTCGAGGAGGCGGAGGAACTGCTTACCCTGTTCAAGATCGAACACAAGCGTGATGAGGAAGCGCGAAACCTTCCCTACGGCGAACAGCGCAAACTGGAAATCTGCCGCGCGCTCGCCGCCAACCCGACCTTGCTCCTCCTTGACGAGCCCGCCGCCGGTATGAACCCGCAGGAAACCGGCGAGTTAATGAAACTCATCCACTTTATCCGCGACAAGTTCAACCTGTCGATCCTGCTTATCGAACACGATATGCACTTGGTCATGGGCATTTGCGAGCGGCTTTTGGTACTCGACTATGGCCGCACCATCGCGCAGGGCTTACCCGAAGAAATCCGCAAAGACCCGGCGGTTATCAAGGCGTATCTCGGCGGTGAGGGGGCCGACACCTACGAGGGAACCGAGGAGGCGGACGGTGCTTGACGTAACAAATCTTGTCGTCCATTACGGCGCGATCCAAGCGTTGCGGGGCGTTTCCTTTCACGTCGAGCAAGGGGAGATTATCTCGCTCATCGGGTCGAACGGCGCGGGAAAGACGACGATCCTCCACGCCCTGTCCAACATCGCCAAAAAGACGGGTGGACAGGTAACGTTTGATGGAGAAGACATCACCAACGCGCCGCCTGAAAAGATTGTGAGCAGAGGGCTCGTGCAGGTTCCCGAAGGAAGGCGGATTTTCGCCAACCTCACCGTGCGCGACAACCTTGCGATGGGCGCGTATGCCCGGAAAGAAAGTGCCGCCGTCAAGGAAGATGCCGAGGCCGTGTTTGCGCTCTTTCCCCGCCTGAAGGAACGGATCAAACAGATCGCCGGAACGCTTTCGGGCGGCGAACAGCAGATGCTCGCGATTGGCCGCGCTCTGATGGCCAAGCCGCGCCTGCTCCTCCTCGACGAGCCTTCGATGGGCCTTGCCCCCATCCTCGTTGACGAGATTTTTTCCATCATCCACACGATCAACGGCTCAGGAACGACGATCCTCCTTGTCGAGCAAAACGCCTTCAAAGCCCTGAGTATCGCCAACCGGGTCTACGTCCTCGAAACGGGCGCGATTATTAAGGAAGGAAACGCGAAAGACCTCGTGAAGGATGAGGCGGTGCGAAAAGCATACCTGGGCGGATGAACGTCTGTTCGTGAGGCTACGGGCCAAAGGCCCGTTGGATTAATACTCGAGCCTGTTCCAAAACCCTCGCAGAGGGGGTAGCGTAAGACGCAAAGCGGCTGGAGCGAGGGGGAGACTTCCCCCTGTCAACAACTTAAGAATTTTGGTCCGCGAATGGCGCGAATAAATACGAATAATACATACCCAGCAGTGCGTATTCGCGTACATTCGCGGACAAAA
>JAISZQ010000273.1 GCA_031269165.1 Spirochaetaceae bacterium | reverse complement strand
ACCCTAAGCGCAAGCGGCGGGCCGTAGCGAAAGGGGAGACTTCCCCCTGTCAACAACTTAAGCAAACGGAATAATAAGAATGGTCCACAGATTGCGCCTGATGGCGGTCTAGATTACGCGGATTTAAGGGATAAGAGGTGAGGGTGTCATTGCGAGCCGCGAAGTGGCGAAGCAATCCAGCCGGGGAGGACATTCACACAAGCTCAACGCGAAGCGTTGAGCCGATTGCTTCGCTCCGCTCGCAATGACGGGCGGATTAAATCCGCGTCAATCCGCGGACAAAATTCTTAAGTTGTTGACAGTGGGAGACTTCCCCCTCATTAGGTATTCTTAGAGGAGAATGACTATAACTCCGCAAAAATACCCCGTCTCCGGGCGGCGGAGGGCTCAGGCGGTTTGTCATGGCGCATTTACGGCAAAGGCGGCGAACAGTCCATTACGTTTTTGGACGACCGTTTGCGGGAAGAAAAAATCCGGGTAATCCCTGGTTTTTGGTGATCTATCCGGCGAACATGGTGCGGCTTTCAGTCTTTCATGCGCAGAAAACTTTTGTAGCGGTCTTCATGGATGCGGCCCTTGCTAACCGCGTCAAGGATCGCGCAGCCCTTTTCGACGGTATGGGTGCAGGAGGCGCCGAACAGGCATTGTCCGGCGAACGGGGCAATATCTTTCATATACAAGGCGATGTTTTCGGGGTCGATGCCGTCGGGGATGAACTGGCGCAAGCCGGGGCTGTCAATCACGGTGTAGCGTTCATGTTCGTACAACACGGACATCACGGTGGTGTGGTTGCCCCGGTCAAACTTTTTGTTCACCGCGCCGGTCTTGCTGTTGCTGTCGGGAAAGAGCCGGTTGACGAGGCTCGACTTGCCCACGCCGCTTTGACCGACGAGGAGCGTTGTTTTTCCCGCGAGGAAATCTTGCAGCGACGGGAGACCGTCGCCGTTTTTTGCGGAAACGCGCAACACGGGAACGCCGTTTTTCTCGAAGTCATCCAGCCGGGCCGCATCCTGCGCTTCGAGCGGGAGATCGCTTTTATTCAGCACCACCGCCGCCGGAATGTTTTCCACCTCGGCCTGCACCAGAACCCGGTCGATAAAACGCGGGCGGAAGGGCGGGGATGCGGGAGAGGCAGCGCACACCACCAGATCAATGTTTGCCGCGAGAACCTGACTTGATCGCCCTTTCTCGTTCCAGCGGCTGAACTTGTTGCGGCGGGGAAGGCGGCTTTCGATGAGGCGGGAATCCGGGGAAAACACCACGAAATCGCCGGGGGCAAGCGGGTTGTAGGCCGACTCGCCGTCCTTGAGTATCTTGCCCTTGAGCCGGCATTCGATACAGCCCCCGATAAAACCTTCCCCGGCGGAATCGGCAGGCAGTCGTGCGGCCGAATGCGCCGCCGATTGCCCAACCGCCCCCGCCGGATTCACGGCTACGTTTACCCCCGGCATCGCCGGTTTCACCGTAAAGAGGTTTTTACTGCCTTTAACGACGATGCCTTCCATAACAAACCGCACGGCGCGATCGCTTTAACACATCACGTTTCGCTGGTTTGACCGATAATTGTCGATTTGACCCGCAGTATCTCCGAAGGCGTAAGTCCGTACTGTTTTTTGAACAGCCTGATGAAACTCGACTGATCCGACCAGCCGACCGCTTCGGTAATCTGATACACCAGAAGCGACGTATTTTGCAACAGGTCAAGCGCCTTCGTCAGCCGCTTGTTGCTCACATAACGGACATAGTTATCCCCGGTCACATCCTTGAAAATCTTGCTGATATAGGCAGGACTCTTCTGTACATACTTCGCGACTGCCTGCAACGAAAGCTTATTCGAGGTATATTCCTGGTCGATATACTCAAGAACCCGTTCGGTCAGCTTTTCGTTCACCGATTTATACCGTTCCTGAGAGTTCAGTTTTTCACGAATATACGCGGGACTCTCTTTCACCAGTTCCTCGAGCCGCTGTAGTTTGCGTTGCCCGTTCCGCTGTTCCTCTAGTTTCTCGTGTAATCGGGAAAATGTCTCCTCAAATAATTCCTTATTCGCCGGTTTCAATAGATACGCGAAAACCTCGTTTCTTATCGCCGCCTCAAGATAGGCAAAATCTTTGCGGCCACTTAAAACCACCACCTTCGTCCGTGGAAGATTTTCATGAATATAGCGCATCAGCGCGACCCCGTCCATTCCCGGCATCCGTATGTCACTGAGAATCACGTCGGGGAGAAGAGCCCCGGCCTTTTGAACGGCTTCATCGCCGTTTGAGGCCTCACCGACAACGGTAAATCCCAAGCGGTTCCAATCGACATTCTCAACGATTCCTTTCCGTACCTCGTTTTCGTCATCAACAACAAAAAGTGAGAATAATTCCACTCTGCAATCCTTCCCTTAAAAGTGTATTTGTGTATACATCATGTCTGCCGGTAAAGTAATAGGAAACACATTACCGGCACACCTCCTTAAAACCTGCATCTTCGCGACCGTCAGGAAAGGCCAACGCTGCGTCGGCTCATTGACAAACCACATTTTCCCCGTTACGTAAACCGGTATTCATGGGACGAGAAAATACAGGGTCTGCCCGCAAAACAACGCCTTGGGGACAAAACACTCACTATACACAACGAACATCATCGTATTTTTGTGTTTTTTTGTCAAGCGGGCGCAGGGCGGCCCAGTCAAGCCACAATAGAAATGTCCTCATCCTTCATGCGGCATAGGAATCCGACCGGCCTTTTTCAGGTGTTTTATGTCGGGACTTACCGCCGGGGCAATCAAGGAGTAGGCGCGAAACAGAGGAGATAGCGCTTCTGCCAAAGAAAGAGAAAGAGGGCAAGTCGCGGCAACGAAGTTACCGACCCTCTCGCGTGGTTACCCGTTATTCCGGTACTTTGCCGCCAGTTCCCGCGCCTTTTTCACGGAAAGGCCGCAGTACTTTTCAGGATGCGCGAAAAAGGCGGCCGCCTCCTCTTCGTTGGCGGCAAGTCCGAGCGTGATCATCTGCGCCGTGACGCGCCGCCACGCTTCTTTGTTCGCCTTCAGCGCAACGGAAAACGGGCAGTGTTCTTTTTCGGCTTGGAGCGTGGTTTGGCGGATGATCTCGTGGGCGTTACTCTCGCCGCTTTCGGCAAGGAGGATGTAGGCGGGTTCGGCCATCACACCGCCCGGAATGCCGCCCCCGCTTGCATAGAGGTTCGCGGCAAGACGTTCCCGGTCAACGTCAAGCCCGGCAACCACACCGGTCATGCGGCTGACCGCCAGCGCGAACCCCGTCACATAGTCGGCCGTAAACCGCCGGCTCGCCGAATTCGTGAGGTCGCGCTGATGTTCCGAGATCTGGTCCATAAAGAACGTCGCGACACGGGGCGAAAACGCCTTCCAAAGACTCTTTACGTGCTCGCTGTTCCACGGGTTGCGCTTCTGCGGCATCGTTGACGAGCCGACTTGCTCGGAACCGAAGCCCTCGCGCAGTTCACCGATCTCGCTTCGCTGGAGATGTCGCAGGTCGTCGGCAAGGTTGGCGATGATGCCGAACGCGACATTCATCTCCAAGAGCAAGCGCAACAAGTATTCCGGCTCGGCAAGCTGGGTGGAATGTTCGGACGGCAGTAGCCCCATCTCGGCAAGGAACGCCTCCTCCAGTGCCTCCGGGTCGCCCACAATCATCGACATCGCGTTGTACGCGCCGACCGCCCCGGAAAGTTTCCCCCGGAGATCTCCCGCTCGGCGTACGATTTCAGCGATCGACTTCCCCAGCCGCGACACATACTCGGCAAACGCAAACCCGACGGTAATCGGAACCGCGTGTTGCCCGTGCGTCCGCCCAACTTGCGGCGTTTCGGCTTCCCGCTCGGCAACAGCACAGAGCAGGTTCTCCAGTTTCTTAAGCAACGGCACCACCACGGTAAGCGCCGCGTTCTTCATGCAATAGGCAAAACTCGTGTCGAGCATATCCGCGCTGGTCGCCCCCAGATGCACAAACGGCGCGGCCTCTGCCGGGACCTTTTTTTTCATCACGTTGACCAGTGCCCGGATATGGTGCTGGGTCTTTTCCTCCTCGGCGTAAATCTCGTCCGCGCCGATACCCTGAACCGCCGCCTCCACATCCGAGCGAAGCCCGGCTGAGAGCAACCCGCGAAGCCGCAGATGCGCCAGGCACAGAGCCGCCTCCGCCTTCACACACGCCGTAACCGCCGCCTCTTCGGAAAGCCATGCGGCAAGCCCCTCAAACACCGCCTTTTCGGAGAGCGAATACCGATGGTCGAGCGGAGAGATGTTTTGAAAAATGGGGCGATTCACAGACATTGCCTTATTCATGGCTTTATTATAGTACAAAAGGGCGGGAAACGAAATAGAACATACAAGCGGTTCCCTCACGAGCGGAGCGAAGCAATCCAGCATGAATGCCTTCCCCGTCTGGATTGCTTCGTCGCTTCGCTCTTCGCAATGACGATGGTTCTCGCGTCATTGTGAGGGGCCGCCCGTCATTGCGAGCGAAGCGAAGCAATCTAGAGGGAAAACGTCCCTCGGCCCCCCTTCGGGGGAGAAATGCCCCTCGGCTGGATTGCTTCACCCTGCGGGTTCGCAATGACAACACCCGCCCCGTCATTGCGAGCGAAGCGAAGCAATCCAGTGTGAGGGCCTTCCCCGTCTGGATTGCTTCGGCCTTCGCCCTCGCAATGACGATTCCCCGTCATTGCGAGGAACCTATCGGTTCCTAAGCGAGGAACCTATCGGTTCCTAAGCGAGGAACCTATCGGTTCCTAAGCGAGGAACCTATCGGTTCCTAAGCGAGGAACCTATCGGTTCCTAAGCGAGGAACCTATCGGTTCC
>JAISZQ010000272.1 GCA_031269165.1 Spirochaetaceae bacterium | reverse complement strand
TTTTGCGAACTCATCTTCGCCGAGCAGATCATAAATTGCACAATCGCCACAAAGGTCATTTTCCGTCTCCGGGTGAAGTCCTGTTCCCGCCTCTTCGATCCCGCTTCATAGCACTTTTGCATTATTAGCTCTATCAGCATTTCTATACCGTTTTTTTTTCCATGTTACCCCTCCATACTCCAGTATAGCGTGTTTTTCTGCCTCTGTCGGCTTAAGTTGTTGACAGTGGGAAGCCTCCCCCCTCGCTCCGGTCTTGCGCCCTACGCTACCCCCTTCAGCGGGTGGCCCGCCCCCCGTTCACGGTGGAGACGTGCATCCCGCAGGGTTTTGGAACAGCCTCACAAGACAGGCGGAATGTGCTTTTTGTCTTGGAACGAGCAACGCCCTCGCCTAATGCCTGAAGTGCCGCATTCCCGTGAAGATCATCGCCAAGCCAAGCCGATCGCAAGCGTCAATCGACTCGCGGTCTTTGATTGAGCCGCCGGGCTGAATGATGGACGTAATGCCCCGCTCTGCCGCCGCTTCCACAGTGTCGGGGAAAGGAAAGAACGCGTCGGACGCGAGCACCCGCGCATTGCTCGCAGACCCAGCGGCCCGTTCCAGCGCGAGCCTCGCCGCAGACAGCCGGTTGGTTTCCCCGCCGCCGATACCGACGGCGGCCAAATCTTTTGCCACCACGATGGCGTTTGACCGCACCCAGCGAACCGCCCGCATCGCAAAACGCAGGTCGGCGATGTCACGCGGATCGGGCTCCCGCTTGGTAACGACGTTCCAGCCGTCATCATGGGCCGTATCGCACTCTTCCACGAGAATACCGCCGTCCACACTGACGATCTCGTACGGATCGTGCGGCGCGCGCGGGGCTTTTATGATGCGGAGATCTTTCCGTTTCCGCAGAATGTCCACTGCTTCCGCCGCATAATCCGGCGCGACGACAATCTCAAGAAACGTTTCCGCCATCTTTCGGGCGCAATCCGCATCTATTTTCGCATTGACGGCTACAACGCCGCCGAAGATAGATACCGGATCACAGGCGCGCGCCCTCATATACGCCTCTAGCGGCGTTTTTCCCAGCGCGATACCGCAGGGGCTGACGTGTTTTACCGCAACGGCGGCGACAGGCGCGTCCGTCCACGCCGGATCGCCTGAAAAGGACGAGACGGCCTTCCACGCAAGGTCAAGATCACGAATGTTGTTGTAGCCCATCGCCTTGCCGGAGAGTTGTTCCATCGCGGCAAGCGCGCCGGGCCGGTCTGCGGAAAGGTAGAGCGCCGCCTTTTGGTGGGCGTTTTCCCCGTAACGAAGCGGCGGAAACTGGGCAGACGGCGCTTTCTTTTGCGCCATACTCCAGAAAGGTAGCCCCCAAGGGCTTTCCTCGGGATTAACGCGGGGTGAAAGCGGGGGCTGTCCCCCTTCGGGGCAAGAACGCGGTCTCTTTTCCAGAGGGAGGGCCGACGCGCTCTCCACAACGCCCCGCCCCGCTTCGTCCCCCCGGCAGGTAGCCAAAAGATAGCGGGAGACCGCCGCATCATAGGCCGACGTCAGGTTGAACACCTTCCCGGCAAGACGGCGGCGCACGGCGAGAGACAGCGTGTCCCCCTTTTGCATTTCTTCTATTATAGGGGCATAGTCGGTGGTGTCGGTGAGAACAATCACTCCGGCACAATTCTTCGCCGCCGAGCGGAGCATCGCGGGGCCGCCTATGTCGATAAACTCGATCATCTCCTCAAACGGCAACGCTCCCTCACACACCTTATCAAAAAACGGGTAGAGATTCACGGCAACAAGATCGATGAAATCAAGATTCAGTTTGTCGAGCGTTTCCCGGTGGGACGCTTCCTCCCGGCGGGCAAGCAATCCCGCATGAATAGCCGGATGCAGCGTCTTCACCCGGCCATCAAGACACTCAGGGAACCCCGTTACCGAGACAACATCCGTCACCGTGACGCCGTTCTGTTTGAGAAAGGCGTGAGTCCCTCCGGTAGAAAGGATCTCCCAGTCCGCGCCGCGCAGGAACCGCGCCAGATCGAGAATGCCGTTTTTATCATACACCGACAGAAGCGCCCGTTTTTTCATAGGAAAAGTGTACCCCCAACGGACGGGAATTGCTAGATGGCTGATGAGACGAAACCATTTGATAAAAAGATAACCACGAACCTCGCAAACGGGGCAAACTTTGTCTGCCCGGCAACCGTTTCCTAAGAGCCTGTTCAAAATCTCAGCAAAAAGGGGGAAGTCTCCCCCTTCGCTACGGCCAGCTCAAACCATTGCGGGGTATCCCCCGCAATAGTTTGCGCCGTCCTCCGCTATCCCCCTCAGCGGGGGTTTCCCACCCCCGCAACGCCCCCGGGCGGACGCACTACTGAAGCACACCGTAGGTGTGCCACGCCCCGGCCGGAAGTCCGAAGCAGGACGTTGAGGACTGTAGGGAGCCCCCGTATCTCGGCGGGATCAAGGTGTGGAGTTTCGGAAAAGCGGGCGCGGCCCGCTCAAAACTCCAGAAGTGGGCAAAGCCCGCGACCGAATCACAGCGGAGGGTTGCGTCTCGTGGTTTTTTTGAACCAGGCTCTTAGTCCGTTTTCATAGCATAAGAATTTTGTCCGCAGATTGCGCCATAGGGCGCAATCCGCAGACCTTTCTTTTCTTGGCTTGTTTCAAGACCGCACTGTTTTTGCACTTTTTCGCGCTTTTTTCGTGTTTGATTAAAGCAACGGGGCTGACAACCGCATATATAGCCGGAGGCTATATGATATGAGACAAAAAAGA
>JAISZQ010000209.1 GCA_031269165.1 Spirochaetaceae bacterium | reverse complement strand
CCCGCTGAAAGAGATGCGCGCGATACGGAGCACGTTCACGGTGAAACAAGCCTAGCGCAGTCACACTGCTCTAGGCAGCGCAGGGCCGTCATTGCGAGGAGGCGGCAACATAGTTGCCGCCTCCTCGCAATGACGGGGGCAACAAACAGAGGTGTTATCCGCGCAAGCGGTGAACATAAAAATTTGGCGGCGGGAATAGACCGCGAGCGTGCAAAGCACGCAAGGAGGCTTTTATGAAAAAGCTTTATACACTTTTGGGGATTGTCGCCATAGGGGCGGTAATCGGGTTGACGGTTTTTGGTTGCGATACCGGTTCAAGCGGCGGGGGCGGTGGCGGGGGTGGCAATCCTCCTGGGAAGCCCACAGAGCTTCCAGACGGGGCCACGCAGGCTGATGCGATTGCGAAGCTGAACGAGATCATCAATCATCCGAATACGTTGGCAACGGTAAAAGCTCAGGCGGAAACGTTGAAGGCTACGGTGGAGGCTATGACTCCCGAGGCATGGGCAACCGGGGGTGCAGCTAAGGTTGCTGGGATAAATACCCTTGTTGACACAATACCCGACAAGAGCACGTTGTTCATCACCGATGTTCCTGGGAATCCGAATGTGGGCCTCATTGCGATTTTCATCGTTCCCCTTAATACACCCGAATCCGAGAGCGCAATTGAGAACGCGATTGTCGCCGGAGCGGACGGTTCGCAAGGTCATGTCAGCCTTGACGGTACTATCTTAGTGGCGGAGCTCTATACTCGTGGTACAACCAACAGGTGGACGGGTTCCGGCACGTATAATGTTTACGCACTTGATGCCACCACCGGCTCGATCGTGGCCTCAAAGGCGATGAACGTCTTGTTTACCGCCGGCGCAGCAAGGATTTCTGTGTCACAGGTTTCGCTATTATAGTGAGTTGACCGCTTGGTTGTTCATCGGGGGGAGTGGTTCATTTTCAATTCCCCCGAAGGGGCAAAGTCGTCATTGTGGGGAGGCGGCGTGCTACCTTCGGTAGCCAAGCCGTGAGCGACGAAGCAATCCAGACGGGACAGCCCTCTGGATTGCTTCGCCCCGCTCGCAACGACGAGGTTGCCTCCTCGCAATGACGGGGTGGCGGGGATAAGGGATGCGGGCGTCATTGCGAACCCACAGGGTGAAGCAATCCAGACGGGGTAGCCCCCTGGATTGCTTCGCCGCTTCGCGCCTCGCAATGACGAGCGACTCGCTCTCCCCCGAAGGGGGATGCCGGGATTAATTCACGGTACGAGGCGCCCAAAAAAAGCCCCTGCGGGGCCGCGCTCCGCCCTTGACAGTCTCGGCCCGCACAGAGAAAATGGTACAAACGCAAGGCGCGGGGAGAGCCGGTAAACTGAATAGCCATGACCCGAAAGAGTCCCAAAGCCGCCGCCGGCACAATGCGGCGTTTTCGCACATCGGAGACGTTTTATCTCGTCTCGTTCTTCGCTGTTCTTATTGCCGCCGGAACGGTGTTGCTATTATTGCCGGGGGCGAGTCGCGGCGGGTTGCATCCTGTTGACGCGGTGTTCATCGCAACAAGTGCCCTGTGCGTTACCGGGCTGGCCACCGTCCCCGTTTCCTCGTTTAGCGTGCAAGGCCAAGCGGTCATCCTCTGCCTGATACAGATCGGCGCGCTCGGCATCATCAGCTTTTCCTCGATACTTGTCGCCATGCCGGGACACCGGTTCTCGATCAGTTCCCGTAACACGATCCAAGGATTCTACCTCAACGGCATCGAATATAACCCCCGAAAGATCATTCGCAGCATCGTGTTGTTGACGCTGGGCATCGAAACAGCCGGGGTTCTTATTCTGAGCGTCCTGTTCAACAACGCCGGGGTCAGCCGTCCCGTCTACGCGGGAATATTCCACGGGATTTCCGCCTTTTGCAACGCCGGGATTTCGCTGTTCGACGACAGCCTCGCCGCGTTTCGGGACAACAATTCGCTCTTGCTGGTTGTCGGCGCGTTGATCACGGCGGGAGGCATGGGGTTTCTCGTGTTACACGACCTCTTCCGCGTCGTGTTCCGCAAAAAGCGAAGATTGAGTTACCACAGCCTTATCGTCCTCTGGATGACCGTCATATTGACCGCCGGAAGCACCCTTGGGTACGTTCTCTTTGAATCGCGTCATGCGTACGCCGGGCTGGACTTTTGGACCACGCTCAACAATGCCGTGTTTCACGCAGTTACGGCGCGTACCGCCGGGTTCCAGGCGTTTTCCCAGACGGACTTTTCGGTGCCCTCCCGCCTTCTCTCAGGCATCCTCATGTTTATCGGCGGGGCCCCGGGATCGGTTGCGGGCGGCCTCAAGGTGACGACGGTCTTCGTCATCGCGGCGGTCATGATGCGCCGTCCCGATGTTCAGGGCGACATCCGGGTGCGCCATCACCGCCTGTCCGCCGAGACAATCAACCGCGCCGTGGTCTACTTCCTCAAGGCCGTGTTTCTGCTCTTCATCTGTGTCTTCGCGCTCACCGTCACGGAAACGGCCGCGTCATTCGAGCGGGCCGCGTCATTCGAACGGGCCGCGTCATTCGAGCGGATTGTCTTCGAGACTGTTTCCGCGTTTGCCACGGCGGGCCTCACGCTGGACTTCACCCCGCACTTGACTACTGCGGGAAAAGTGGTCGTCATTGCCGCGATGTTCGCGGGTCGGGTGGGCCTTGTTACGCTGGCCTTCCCTTCCGCACGGCACAAGAACTATGCTATAACCTATAGCGAGGGAGAGTTGTTGATATGAACGTACCTATTCAGATACCTTTGCTATCGGGGACCAAGCCGTCGCCGGGATGGGGGGCGTTACGGGGGCTCCCTACAGCCCTCAGCGTCCTGCTTCGGACTTCCGGGCCGGGGCGTGGCAATGCTACGCATTGCTTTCAGTAATGCGTCCGTCCGTGGACGCTTGGGGTACGCCCACAAAACCATGCACCGCATGGTTTTGTCCCCGTAGAGGGGGTAGCGGAAGACGGCGCAAACCCGTAATGGTTGATGGGTTTGCGCTTGCTGGAGCGAGGGGGAGACTTCCCCCACATGGACCATTACTCAGGATAATTACGAGGGAATATATGAAAAGGGAGCATTGTTGATATGAAACAGGTAGCCATTTTCGGGTTGTCGCATTTCGGGAGGAGCGTTCTCGAAGAACTCGCCCGCCTTAACGTTGAAGTCTTTATCATGGACAAAGACCGCGCGCGCGTTGACCAGTACAAGGATGCCGCGTCCGGCTCGGTCGTCATCGACGTGCTCAACGTGGAAAACCTGCGTAAGGTGTTGCCCGAATCCATCGACGCGGTTGTCATCGACATGGGCGACAGCATTGAGGCGTCGATCCTCGCGGCAAGTTACTGCGCGAAACTCCACATCAAGACGATCATCGTCAAAGCGGAAACTGAGTCCCACGGCGAAATTCTCGAACTCGTCGGCGCGACGCAGGTGGTCTTTCCCAACAAAGAGGCCGCCAAAAGAGTGAGTCCGCTCCTCCTCTCGTCCGTGCTGCTCAACTACCTCCCGGTCAGCGGCAAACTCGTTCTCGCCGAACTGGCTATCCCCGACTCGATGATCGGCAAAACCATCATGCAGGTCGAACTCCGCAAAAAATACGGCCTCAACCTGATCTCCGTCCGCGCCCCCGACGCGGAATTCGGCGAGTTTAAGCCCTCATACGTCTTCCAAAAAGACGATGTCGGTCTCTTCTCCGGCACCGATGAGGCCCTGGGCGCGTTCACCGGCTCCATCGTCAAAGACCAAAAACGCAACGCTCTCCAAGCCCAGATATTCAAGCTGTTCCGCCGAAAGGATAGGCGATAACGTCATGCGGGGAAGTACCGCCCAAGCGGGGGCTGCCCCAAGCAGGCGGGGACAGACCTCGGCCGCAGTATTTGCGCGAGAACCGCCTCTCCAACGCCTTTTTTCCGTTTTTCCTCGCCGTGCGCCGCGTTTATCCGTGTTTCTCTGCCCCGGTATGTTGGAAATGACCCCAAATTCGCGCTTTTTTCGCCCTTTTTCTGGTGGTGCGGGCAGACCTCTCCCAAGGCCATTGGCTGGCGATGGCCCGCCATCGTTGGCCGGGGAATCAAGGCTGTCTGTAACCCCTTTTTTTGCCGCGAAGCGGGGGCGTTACCCCCGGTTAGCCGGGCGGAAACACGGAAGAAAACGTGAATTGGGGCGAAAAAGGCGCTTCCGGGCCCATTCCGGCCTGGCGGGGGCTGCCCCAAGATAACTTGTAGACCACGCCCGCCGGTACCGGCTTGCTTGCCTCCGCCTCGACCGCGTCCCAGTCCACCTCTTTCGCTTCAGGCGGCGGCTCCCCCGCCAAAATCTCCGACCAGTACCGGTCCCCCCACACGTGTCCCGTCCTCCCCGTCCGAAAGTTAAACCGCACCGAGAACGTCTGCTTCAGCCATTGCATAATCTTGGGCAGTTTTAACCCCTCGGCGGGCTTGATGTAGAACGTAAGCCACACCCCCTCGATCGCAAGCCCGCGCATCTCGAAGCCGAACTTCCCTTTCGCCTC
>JAISZQ010000177.1 GCA_031269165.1 Spirochaetaceae bacterium | reverse complement strand
TCCACCGCCCTCACGCTTCATCAGGTCTCTCGACTCCGGCTGAGTTCTCTGCTAAACTGGGCGTGCCCATTCCCAGCAATGGAGTGTCCTATAGGTAGTGAGAACGTACAGCACCCTTGTCCAAACGCGCTCATCTGTGCTATACTTCAGCAACGCGGTTACGGAACGGCCTTGCCTCGATTGCCGCAACAGGATGCACCATGAACTATACCGATTTACCCGTCTACCGGCACAAAGACCGCATATTGGAGGCGCTTCAAGGCTCGCAGGTGATCGTCGTCGAGAGTCCGACCGGCTCCGGCAAGACGACCCAGCTTCCGGTTATCTTGAATGATGCGGGCCTCGCGCAAAAAGGCACGATCGGGGTAACGCAGCCCCGGCGTATCGCCGCCCTTTCGGTGAGCGAGTTTATCGCCCGGCAACTCGGCGTAACGATCCCCGGCGTGGTCGGCTACAAGATGCGGTTTGCCGATTTGACCGGGGCCGCCACCAAGATCAAGATTATGACGGACGGGATTCTCTTGCAGGAGATGAAGCTCGACCCGTGGCTGTCGCGCTACGATTGTCTGCTGGTGGACGAGGCGCACGAGCGGAGCCTCACCATCGACTTTATTCTGGGGCTTTTGAAGCGCGTTCTCGAAGTCCGCGCCGATTTCAAGGTGATCGTCTCGTCGGCCACCATCAACGCGCAGGTGTTCTCCGAGTATTTCGGCGGCTGTCCGATTGTCCGTATCGACGCGCAGGTCTATCCGGTGACGCTGATCTACGACCCGCCGCCCGCCCTCTCCGCCGTGGGAGGCCCCGCCCAGGCCGACGCGCTCCTTGCGAAGATTTGCGCCATCGTGGAGCGGCTCGTGAACGAGCGGAGTCCCGGCGACATCCTCATTTTTCTGTCGGGCGAAAAGATGATCAAGGACGCGATGGCCCGCCTCTATCAGGGCCCCACCGGGCGGAAAATCCACATCGTCCCGCTCTATGGGCGGCTCGGCAAGGAAGAGCAGGAACGGGTCTTTGAAAAAGCGCCGTGGGGGAAGACGAAGGTCGTCATCTCGACCAACATTGCCGAAACGTCTGTCACCATCGACGGCATCACCTCGGTCATCGATTCGGGGCTTTCCAAGCTGAATTTCTATAGCCCGCATACCTACACATCGAGCCTTGTCGAAGGCCCGATTTCGCGGGCGTCGGCGAACCAGCGGCGAGGACGGGCGGGGCGGACACAGGAGGGCGTGTGCTACCGGCTCTACACGCGCAAGGACTTTGAAAGCCGCCCGCTCTTTACCACGGAGGAAATTTACCGCACCGACTTGGCCGAAGTTGTTCTTCAGATGGCCGATTTGGGGATCACGGCGTTTGAGGAGTTTGACTTCATCTCCAGCCCCGGCGCGGAGGGGATCGCCGCCGCCATCGAGACGCTGCGTCTGCTCGGCGCATTAGAACAAGACAACACGCTCTCGGCGATTGGCAAGATGATGATCCGCTTCCCGCTCGCGCCGCGCCATTCGCGCATCATCGTGGAGGCCATCCGCAACTGCCCGTCCGTCTTGCAAGAGACCATCATCGCGGCGGCCTTTCTCTCCACCCAGAACCCGCAAGTCTTGCCCCCCGGCCTTGAGATCGAGGCGCGGCGGGCCCATCACACCTTCCGCGATCCTTCAGGCGACTTCGTGTCCTACCTCAAACTCTACCGCGCCTATGCCGCCGCAAAAGATCACGCCGCGTTTTGCGAACAGTTTTATCTCGACGAAAAAGCGATGGCGGAAATCGCCAACGTCGTGGAACAGCTTGAAGACATCGTTTCGTCCATGCAGATTCCCCTCACCGGCGGCGGCGCGACCGAAGATTATCTTTATACGGTGTCGGTGGGCCTCGTCCAGTTTGTCTGCGTCCACGAAGGGCGGGAACTCTACCGCAGCCTCACCGCCGACCGGATCCTCATCCACCCGGGATCGGTGATGTTCAGGACCGACCCCGATTACATCGTCGCCGGGGAGATTATCCGCACGAGCCGGATGTACGCGTCCTCCGTGTCGCCCTTATCGCGTGCAAACGTTGCCAAACTCGGCGTTCTCGACCAACTGGGCCACCGGGGAAAATCCCGCGCAAGAAACGCCCCGCCGAAACTCGTCAAAAACTTCTCCAACTCCATCAAGATCGGCGATGAAGTGTTTGAAGTCGTTACCATCAAGGGCAAAAAAACGGCGCGGCTCCCGTGGGAACGCTTGAAGCGGGTCAAAGAAGAGGCCGGCGCGATGATGTACAAAGGATTGCGCGGCGTTATCCTTGTCGGCGAACAAGAAAGATACACCCTGCTCGACGGCGAAAAGTTAAACCTCATCCTGAAACTCCTTCCCACCCTCGACCTCGACGGCGTACTGACCCGGCAGCACACGAAAACCGTCTCCTACTCGTCAAAAACCGACCTGCACGGCCTCCTCGCCGCCATCCCGCGCATCATGCTCCCCGCGCTCCGCAAGCAAAAAGAACTCGGCTTCATCGTCCTCCGCACGGACGGCCAGGGCAACTACCACCTCAACACGTCCCGCGCCTTCCACAGCGCGTTAAACGAAAGCATCGCGTCGCTGGAATTTTTGATTGACGAACTCGGCGAGGACGTTGACATCGAACAAAAAGCCGTCGTAAACGAAGCCTACCGCAAACTGTCGGACTACATGGGGTGAGCAACCCCTACGGGGCGGGTCGCTCGCAAAGACAGGCGGTATCGTCATTGCGAGGCGGCGGCTTGTTACCGGAGGTATAGTTGTTCTCCTTAGAGCCTGTTCAGAATCTTTTCAAAGCCTGTTAAAAAACCCAGAAAAAGGGGGATCGGCAATTTGCCGCGTCTCCCCCTCGCTCCAAAGCCTTCGGCTTTTCCGCTACCCCCTCTGCGGGTGGCCCGCCCCCCGCAACGCCCCCGGTTACGGCCAAAAACAGCGTTCTAGCAAGCCTCAGTGTCCCCGTCCGCCCAAATCCGCGCAATCCGCGAACTTTTCAAAATTTTTCACTTTTTTTCACGTTTTTTTAGCGATTTTCGCCGGGTACCGCTTGACAAGTTTTTGCGGGTGTGGTATAAGTATAGTTGATGCCCCGAATACCGGGGCGCGATG